>JAIDTS010000481.1 GCA_029060585.1 Muribaculaceae bacterium | reverse complement strand
AAACCGGGTTACGACAACTTCCATTCCTTCATGATGGCGCTTACAGATGCCATTATCTACACTCAACAGATAGTTACCATCGCGGAAATGGAAGGACTCGGCACATGCTATCTTGGCACTGTCAACTATAATGCGAAGCAGATTTCGGAACTACTTGAACTGCCGGATCTCGTAGTGCCTGTAGCTTCTATTTCGCTTGGCTATCCAGCCGGAGACGCAGACCAATGTGAGCGTCTTCCTCTCGCCGCCATCAAGCATGATGAGATTTACCGCAAAGACTCTAAAGAAGAGATAGTCGAGTTATTCAAGGCAAAGGATGATTTTCCCGACAACAAGAAGTTCGTGGATGAAAACGGTAAGGATTCGCTCGCCCAGGTATTCACCGACATCCGCTATCCTAAATCTGTCAACACCGCCGTCTCGGACTCATTTATGTCACTCCTGAAAAAAAAGGGCTTCCTCAAATGAGGAAGTCCGCATTCCTGGTGAAGCATATCGTATTTGGATTGAATCTAAAGTCTATTTTCCAGTCAAGAAACGTTATATAAGGAAAATAGAAATCAGAATATGCAGGCTCGGGAAAAGGATATCTATAAGGTGACGATAGTCGGAACAGTTGTCAATGCACTGCTGGTAGCTGTCAAGTTTGTGGCCGGAATTGTCGGCCGTAGTTCCGCTCTTGTGGCGGATGCGGTCCACTCGCTCACCGACTTTATATCTGACATCATTGTGCTTGTTTTCGTCAAGATATCAGCCAAGCCCCGCGATGCCGAGCATGGTTATGGCCATGGAAAGTTCGAGACTCTCGCAACCCTGATAATAGGAGTTCTGCTTGCAGCCGCAGGCATTGGCCTCATGATCAATGGAATCAGTCAGGTGTGGGACAGCCTTCACGGAACACTCCTTCCAGAGCCGACATGGATAGCACTCGTAGTCGCAATAATATCAATCGTCTCCAAAGAGATCCTATACCGATATACATTCAGGGAAGGGAAACGGCTGAACTCAGACGCTGTCATTGCCAACGCATGGCATCATAGAAGCGACGCCATCTCATCGATAGGCACGATGATCGGCATCGGAGGCGCAATGTTTCTCGGAGAAAAATGGAGAATCCTTGATCCTGTGGCAGCCATAGTAGTGAGCTTCTTCATCATAAAGGCAGGCTACGACATCATAAAACCGGCTATCAACGAACTTCTTGAAGCGTCTCTCCCTAAAGAACAGACAAAAGAGATAACCGAAATCATAAGGTCGGTCAAAGGAGTGGAAGGTCTTCATAACCTACGTACCAGGAAAGTAGGAAACGCCATCGCAATCGATGTCCACGTCAAGATGGACGGCGACCTTCGCCTGACAGAGGCACACGAGATAGCAAGCCGCATAGAGCGGGCCATACGTACACGCTTTGGTCAGAAAAGCATGATTTACGTACATATGGAACCAATAAAAAATTGACAAATTCCAAATACAAAACATGAAACTGAACATAAGAAAGGCTGAAGACCGTGACTGCCCGGAAATCATGGACTTGCTACATCAAGTCAATGATATTCATGCCGAGGGACGTCCGGACCTTTTTATCCACGGATGTACGAAATATACTCCGGAGGAACTCGCTGAAATCATAAAGACAGATAAGACTCCGGTCTTTGTTGCCATAAATGAAGAGGGAATACTGGCCGGATACTGCTTCTGCATCATAGAAGACCATGCCGACAGCAACAACCTCCGCAAAGTCAAGACCCTCTACATCGACGACCTCTGTGTCAGCAAGAGCTTCAGAGGGCAGCACGTAGGACAGACAATCTACCGATTTGTGAAAGACCATGCGAAGGCAGAAGGATACTATAACCTTACGCTCAACGTGTGGGGTAGAAATACAAATGCAATTAAGTTTTATGAATCCCTCGGCATGCAGATCCAGAAGATCGGCATGGAAGAGATATTATGAGGCTATGAAGTTTAGAACTGAATATCAGGCAAAGCAAAGCGATAGGCTGCTGAATCCGGAGGAACCGGCTGTGCTTATCGGATCATGCTTCACCGACAATATCGGCGAGCGAATGCGTTCATGCCGCTGGTGTGCCTATCCAAACATCACAGGTACGCTTTTCAACCCATCGTCTATCGCCAAGGCAATTCGATTGGCGGCTGAATGGAAAAAGCCTTTAGATATCATAGAAGACTCACTTGCCCAAAGAGACAGGTTTTGGAT
>JAIDTS010000480.1 GCA_029060585.1 Muribaculaceae bacterium | reverse complement strand
CCGTAGAGCATGGGCCGTCCGTTGTAGAAGTTGTCTGCGATTAGCTTTCCGTCGCAATAAAGACGCGCCACGTCTCCACGGTAGTCAATGCGCAGGAGAATGCCTTCGCGGTCTTGAGCTGCAGGGAGGTTGCTTATGGTGTAGACGGCTGCCTGTTCGAAGTCTACGTCTTCAGGCGATTCAGCCGCCTTGTTCACTCCGATCGTGATGGTCCGGGGAGCTCCGGCCTCCTTGCTCTTGCCTATTTTGGGCTGACTTGAAGGGAGTGTCGCCTGTTCCGTTTTCGGAAGGAATAGCCTGGAAGCCTGTTCTGGTGTCAGGAGGTAGATGTTTTCATACACCGGTCTGTCAGGCCCGAGAGCCTTGACATTCTTCATTGTCTTCTTCCCTACAGAGATTTCAGTCGGTATTCCAGGAATCTGCTCAAGATAGATCTTGCCGTCTCGTTTGGCGATCAGTTGGGCCGTGGCGTAGCGGATGCCGTCGATATTTACCGGGAAGATGCAGATTGTTCCAGCCGGAATGGTGATGGGTTTAGATGGAAACTTTATGCCGCATAGATCAAATCTGACGTCCTTTTTGGCAGATAATTTCTGAAGTCGCTCATAATTATTGATGAAGACGAAACCACGGTCTCCGTCAGTGCGGTATGAATACCTCAGGCTGGAATCGTCGCCTTTGGCGATATCCTGAGGAGCGGGGAATACAGCTTCTAAGGGGGCGAGGACATCTCCATAGTCTTGCATGAATAGATGTAGCTTCCGCAGAGTGTAATAATGCGGATATGCCTGCCCGAACTCTCCGAGGGGGGCCTGGAAGTCGTAGTTCTTTACTGGGAGGTCGTTGTAGTTGGTAGCCTTCGTGCGCTGGGTCTCATTGAGGTATATGTCGCTCTCCGGATTGGTTCCTCCATGATACATGTAGTAGCCGAGCAGGTTGCTTCCGCTGCCGAGCTTGACTACGGCCAGCGAGTAGGCATCTTCCGGATAAATCCATGGACGCCGGTGATAGGCTCCCATCATTCCTCCTCCGAGCTCGCAAGTGAAATAAGGATACAGCTCGTCGCCTTCCGTAATTTTCTCCTTTTGGTCCTTGATCTGCTCCGATGCAATCGCTGTGCTGCTTCTGAAGGGTTTGAAGTTGAAAGCCTTGTAGTAGTTGCCAGCCGTCGGCTCGATCGATCGCTCCCAGAATCCGTCGGCATAGTCGCCGTAGAGAGGTATCATCTCGCCATAGGGCACGGGAGTCTTCAGTTCGGGCCATCCGGTACGCGTATAGAAGGGAAGGTCGAAACCTATCTCCTCGGCGATTCCCTTGAGCTTCATCAGGTATGATCCGTGGCCACGGTATTCGTTATCGAACTGGCAGGCCATCACCGGCCCTCCGTCTTTCCACTGAAGTCCCTGCACCTGGGTGAATATCTGGCGGTAAAGCTTCGCCACTGCGTCGAGAAACGCAGGATCTTCTGTCCGCGACTTTATGCCGTTGTCGAAGATCCAGTCCGGTATGCCGCCGTTACGGGCCTCCCCGTGGCAGAACGGTCCTACGCGTAGCACCACCGGCATTCCCTCTTCCTTGCATACTTCAAGGAATTTCCGGAGGTTTCGCTGTCCGCTCCAGTCGAATTTCCCTTCGTTCTGCTCGATATG
>JAIDTS010000048.1 GCA_029060585.1 Muribaculaceae bacterium | reverse complement strand
GTTAAATATCCGGAAACTTACGAATTTATATCCTGAAAGCAATCCGCATACGAGATGTCCGAGCTCATGAATCGGCACAAGGATGACGAACGACAATATCATGGCCGCGACTGCTACGATAAACACCCACATACCTTCTGAAAAATCAATTGAATAGTACTTGGCAATGTATTCGCTCCAGGTGGTATCGGTGAACACCACTACAATCAGTCCACCTATCAGCAACCCTAATATTCCTCCTAACAAGAGTCCGAGGATCAATTTGATTACAGTCTTCATTTTAAAGTAAAACGTCTCTATGATTGTTAGCGACTGCAAAATTAGCAATAATCATCCACAATGACAAATCTTATCCCCTAAGACAGCATTTTTTGATGCAATGTCATATACATAGATGAAGTATTTATGATAGTTATTTATTTACGATTAATTTGGAGATATTTGTTATTTATAGTAAATTTGCAGGTGATTTCGAATAAACTGACGTATGCTCTACGATTTTATGATAAAATCTGTAATTTCAAGGTCTTTAAGAAACATTGTTGCATTAAGGAGGATATCTACGCTGACACTTCTTCTTACTGTATCATTACTATCTTCTATAGATGTAAGCCCGCAGATTATCCAGAAGGCAAGTGAACTGTTTATAGGCTCATCCTCCAGTGCCCGGCAGGATTCAATGACTGTTTCAGCAAAGATGACTCCGGAGGAGAGGATCAAGGAAGATTCCATCCAGATGATCCAGCTGACACTCCAGCTTGAGGAGATGAAGCTCAACGAGATAATGCTTAGATCTAAGCTGGATGCAAACAATCAGCTGCATCTCGCCGATTCTCTAAAGCGTGCGCGACAGATAGAGCAAATAGACTCCCTTCGTGCTGTCACTCCCGGTGTTCCGGTAGTGGTGGAGGAAGACACACTTTTCCGGCTGTATGCCGCGAGGGGAGGGCATTCGGCTCTTGACAGGGCCGAGACCACCAGCCAGATGATTTCTAAGATCGGCCATGACGGAAGCCTTCGCCGCGATTCCGTCTATCTGCTCGACAATGACACATACATCGACATTATGTATGGCGACAAGGTTATCCTGAGCGTCACAGAACAGGATGCCTTATGGCATGCTACCGACAAAAAGACCCTTGCGGAGGTCTATATGCCTATCATAGCTGATAAGATCCATCTCCTCAAAGAGGAAAACAGTTTCTGGAAGATAGTGAAGAGGTGCGCGTTGTTTGTTTTGGTGATATGCGTACAGTATCTGATCGTGAGGCTGATAAATTATCTTTTCAGAAAGCTTCGCCGTCAGGTGGTGCGTCTGAGGGTCAACAGGTTGAAACCACTGGTAGTGCGCGACTACGAACTCCTCGATACCCGCCATCTATGCAGGATACTCCTCGTCATATGCAACTTTCTGCGATATATCGTGCTACTGCTACTCTTCATCTTCACAGTTCCAATACTATTCTCAATCTTTCCTCAGACCGAGAAACTCGCCCTTAAGATTTTCTACTACATAGTGGACCCGATCAAGATGGTGCTGAAGGCTATTGTGGAGTATATTCCAAACCTTTTCATCATCGCGATAATATGGTATTGCATCAGATATATCGTAAAGGGTCTCCGCTACATCTCACATGAGATCCAGACCGAGAAACTTAGGATAACAGGCTTCTATCCAGACTGGGCGGAACCGACTTTCAACATAATAAGGTTTCTACTATATGCCTTCATGATAGCTATGATCTATCCTTATCTGCCGGGATCGGAGTCTGGTGTCTTCCAGGGTATTTCAGTGTTTGTTGGTCTTATAGTATCGTTGGGGTCAAGCTCTGTGATCTCCAACTTCATCGCCGGATTCGTGATTACCTATATGCGGCCTTTCAAGACGGGCGATTTCATCAAGGTAAACGATACTGTCGGTAATGTCGTGGAGAAGTCTCCGTTTGTCACGCGCATACGAACGATAAAGAACGAGATGGTCACGATTCCCAACTCGTTCATCACTACATCCAACACGGTAAATTATTCCGCATCGGCCCGTCATCACGGCCTGATAATTCATACGGTGCTGACGATGGGATACGATGTCCCGTGGCGTCGCGTTCATCAGCTGCTTATCGACGCGGCACTCAAGACAAAGGGCGTGCTTGAGCATCCCGCGCCTTTCGTGCTTGAGCTCGAGCTTAACGACAACTACATGTGCTATCAGATCAATGCCTACATTAGAAATGCCGATGAAATGCCGGTGATTATGTCGGATCTTCTGCAGAACATCCAGGATTACTTCAACGAGGCTGGAATCGAACTCTTTGCCCCGCATCATTTCACTACCAAGTCAAAGGTGAGCGTCGTGAATGGAGACAGGAGAGTTGAGAGCGGAGATATTTTCAGTTGACGTGGCGCTCGGCATGATATGACGAGCGCACCATAGGAGCTGACTCCATGTGGCGGAAACCGAGCCGAAGGCCCTTCAGACGGTATTCCTCGAATACATCGGGATGAATGTAGTCCCGAACGGGGTAGTGGTGTGCCGTCGGCTGTAGATACTGTCCTATCGTCATGACCTCGCATCCTACGGCTAAAAGATCCTTCATGGTCTCCTCGATCTCTTCCGGAGTCTCACCGAGGCCAAGCATGATGCCGCTTTTTGAACGGATGCCGCTTTCAGCTATCTGGCGGATCACTTTTAGAGATGTGTCATAGGTAGCGTGGCATCGCACTTCCGGAGTAAGCCTTCTGACAGTCTCGAGATTGTGGGAAATAACATCCGGCTTTTCGTCAATGACCATTTTGACCAACTCCTCGCGTCCCTGAAAATCGGGGATTAGAACCTCCATCGTCACTTCCGGACATTCCTGGCGAAGAGTGCGTATCATACGGGCCCAGTGTCCGGCACCCAAGTCAGGAAGATCGTCGCGGTCTACAGACGTGATGACGATGTGCTTAAGCTTGAGCGATTTCACAGATTCCACTATGTCTGATATCTCTCTGGGATCAAGGGACAGCGGACGTCCGGTCGCCACGTTACAGAATTTGCAGCTACGGGTGCATACATTACCTCCGATCATGAATGTGGCGGTACCACGGCCCCAGCATTCCCCTCGGTTTGGACACATACCGCTTGAGCATATAGTATGAAGATGCTTCTCATTAAGCAGTCCTACAACTTGGCTTGTCTTGAAACCTTTCGGCAGTTTTATCTTGAGCCATTCAGGCTTTCTTCTATAATCAACCATTATTCCTCTTCAATCAACCATTATTCCTCTTCTGATTTTTCAGGCGTGGCTGGAACCACAGCCGGTTCTGTCTTATCAGGTTCATGAACGGGTGTCTCGACGACCTGAGCCGGACCTTGCTGTTCGGTTACGTTTTCCATATTAGCGGACGCCTGTGTCGAATTGTCCTTTTTCGAAGCCTTCGGTTTTGAGTCAGAGTCGTTCACGGCCTGTATGCCTCCCTTCTGGGTAAGCATCTTCTTCACTTTAGAGGCGCTTCCGCTGCTATAGGCGTTGAAGACATTGAAACAAACGGCAATGTCGGTGATTCCATTTTTAGTCACATATTCCTTCAGATTATGAGTGAAATATCGGAAATCAATCACATGAACTTCATTGAAACTATAGAACAGGTTGCCCGGAACGGCGTTTCCATATGAGTCTTTAATGATAAGCAGTTTACGATTGCCGGGTGTGGAAGTCTTCACTTTAACATATGCTTGATCCGTACCCATGAATGTCAGATATGCGTTGCCTGTCCCATCCTTAAATTTCTTGAAGAATGCTGATTTGAACGGCTTGGATTCGCGGATGATCTTGAAATTCTTATTCAGGGAGTATGTTACGAACTCTGCATCGAAACCTACCTGATTTGGGGTGTAATAGACGAAGGTCTCGGGGGCGTTTTTCACTGATATGTCTTTAGAATATCCATACATCGAGCCCACAAATCCTTTAATCTCATGGCGGTCGTATGCATCCAGACCCTTGAATGGGACACCTGCTGTCTCAGCAAGACGTTTTGCTGCATAATATCCCCCAAGTGCGGCCCAGTGATGGTCGGTCCGTAGATATATGTCTTCTTTTCTGTGCTTTAGGAGTTCGTCGTATATGTCAACAAACTTCACTTTCGGCGACAGGCGGTCTCGGACGCTGTAGATGAAAGGTTTCTGAGGGCTGCTTGCCTTCGAGGCCTTTTCCGGTAGATAATATTCAGTGGCGAGTGGAGCTACCATAGCGTAGACGTTACGCCCCGGAAACTCATCGGCCAACGTATTCAGCAGGTCAACATATCCGCCACCTCCTTTCGCGGTACCGCCGAAAGCCATCAGAGCCCTTACCTTGTCACCCTTACCGACAATTATAGTGCCGGAACTTGCGAGCTTAGCCTTGCCGTCGTTTATGTCGTCTTCGTCATCATTGGTATCAGACTCAACAGTGTTGTCCGTGCTTTCGGCATCAGACTGATTGTCTGAAATCTTAGGTTCTTCCGTTTCTTCTGTTTCGTTTGCCGGATTTGCCGCATCGGAAGGCCTGAAAGATACCGTCTCCTCTTCATCACGGAAATCTCCTTTCATTGCTCCACGTATATTC
>JAIDTS010000479.1 GCA_029060585.1 Muribaculaceae bacterium | reverse complement strand
GTCTACAAGCGCTCCGAAGTTCTTGACCACTACAACCAGCTCACCCTCGACTTGGGTGGCTACAGCCTTGAGTTGCGTGCCTACGATGACGGTGCGGCCTACCGGTTCGTGACATCAGGCAAGCGTCCTGTCACCGTGACCGACGAACGTGTAGAGTTCAATTTCTCCGACGACCATCCCGCTTACATTCCATATGTCAACGACAATCGATCCGGTGAACGCTACACCTACTCATTCGAGAGCTACTACGACCGCTCGAATATCAGCGAGATGTATGCAGACTCACTTGCCATCACCCCGCTGCTTGTAGATGCCGGCGACATAAAGATAGCCGTAAGCGACTTCGGTGGAGTCGACTATCCCGGAATGTTTTTAAAGCGCAACCCTAAGAAGTATGGCTCGCTCGTAGCCGAATTTGCGCCTGTTCCACTCAAAGGAGTATTAGGAGGATACAACTATCTGAACTTCATTCCGACCGAGCGGGCTAAATACATCGCCAGCGATGTGCCCGGCAGTTTTGAATATCCTTGGCGTGCAATTGTCATCAGTAGGAATGATGCCTCGCTGGCCGATACAGATATGGCAGTTCGACTCGGGCAGCAGTCGCGCATAGCAGACACATCATGGATTAAGCCGGGAAAAGTAGCCTGGGATTGGTGGAATAATCTTCACATCACGGGCGTTGATTTCAAGGTAGGCCGAAACACCGAGACTTATAAGCATTTCATTGACTTCGCAAAAGAATATGGCATTGAATACATAATAGTCGACGAGGGATGGAGCGACCCCAACTCCATACTGACTACAGTGGGCGAAATAGATATCCCGGCCTTGGTGGCCTACGGCAAAGAGAAAGGCGTCGGGGTTATATTGTGGGCCTCTTGGAAGAATGTTCATAAAGAGCTTGAAGAGGCGATGAGACATTATGCAGACATGGGTGTGGCAGGTTTTAAGATCGACTTCTTTGATGCCGACGACCAGAATATGATGCGTGACATGGAGAGGTTTGCCAAAGCAGCCGCTGAAAACAAGATGATCGTTGACTATCACGGCATGAAGGCCAACGGACTTCAGACTATATATCCGAATATCCTTAACTTCGAGGGAGTCAAAGGTCTTGAAAACTATAAATGGAGCAGCATCGAGAATGACCCGCCCCGCTACGCAGTCACAGCGCCGTTTATCCGTACGATAACAGGCCCAATGGATTACACACCGGGAGCGATGACCAACGCCAACAAAGAGGGGCATCGTGCCGACAATGACAATCCCATGTCTGAAAGCACCCGGGCCCACCAGCTTGCCATGTATGTCGTCTATGACGCTCCGCTGCAGATGCTGGCGGACAGCCCGACTCGCTACCGCGCCAATCCTGAATGTACCAAGTTGATATCACTTGTGCCTACGGTGTTTGACGAATCTGTGACTCTGGATGGAAAGGTTGGCGAATACATCGTGACGGCACGCCGTAAAGGCGACACCTGGTATGTAGGCGCTATGACCAACCGCACACCTCGTACTGTAGAGATTCCTCTTTCATTCCTCGGTGATGGCAATTACACGATGATATACGTGGCAGACGGCATAAACACCGACATCGATGCGTCGGACCATAAACATGCCACTACCACAGTCAACTCGTCTACCAAGGCGACTGTAGAAATGGCACCTGCCGGAGGCTGGATAGCCATCATCTCTCCGAAAAGATGAACGTCGCTATACACGCATCTTTAAATAGGAAAATGAAAGCGACGATTACGAAGAGGGTTATGAAGAGGGGTACGAAGATGCGCTGGATGAACTCTGAGGTCTTACCTGACTGAAGTATTGAGGGTCTCAATCTTGTATTGTAGGCCTCGCTCTTCCTTCTTCTCATTGAAGTTGGCTCCTATCAGATAGACAGTGCGGGAATCCAAGGCATAGCGGCCTGCGTAGTCGCGGTCATGGATTTGATCCATTGCCTCGGAGACACTCTTGTTGTATTTAAACTCGAAGACATAAACATACTTTCCGGCGGCGACCTCCAGGTCGCTTCGACCCTTGTAGCCATGGTGCTCGGCGATGGTCGGTGTGCCACTCAGCACCGAAAGCAGATAGGTGACTGCCCTGTAGGTCGACTCGTTGTGATCCTCACCGGGAAGATCCTTCAGAAGGGCGGACAGGCGCTCCATGAATTCATTGATTTTACCTTTAGCGAGGTCCTGCTTGAAGAGAGCGAGATCAAAGGAGCTAAAGGGATCAGAGGTATCGGGAACATATATCGGGAGAAGTTCCTGATAGAAGCCGATCTCTACCTCACGGTTAGGAAACCTCAGCTCGTAAAGATGCGTATCCTCGTGATATTCCGCTATGGTAAGATAACCGGTCTGGAACATAAGAGGCAGCGGATTGCTGGAGTTCAATCCAACTGCAATCAGCTGCTCCCTTGTGCACATCTTGCCGTTGATGTCCGGTGGGAATGTCCCGCGGGCCCTCACCCGACGTGCCAGGAATGTCGGGGTACCGGTGCCAAACCAATATGGATCGATTGTTTTTAAGTTAAGTGCATTCAGGACGCTGAATGGGTTGTAGAGCCTTGAGCCCTGGTCAGAGAAAAGATATCCGTCATAATACTCACGAAGAGCCTTGAGAGTAGAATCGAAGTTCTCTCTTCTTTTCTCAGCAAGTGAGTGTATACCCGCACTCAAATTATCGACCAGCTCCTTTTCAGACCATCCGCATACATCGGCGTAGTCATCAGCCATTGATATATCCTGAAGGTTGTTGAGGTCACTGAATATGCTGACCTTGCTGAAGCGCGCTACACCGGTTATGAAGGCGAAACGGATATATTCGTCCATGCTCTTGAGATTGCCGAAGAAACTCTTGAGTGTCCTCTGGTTTTTCTCAAACAAATCCTTATTGTCCTCAACCTCAAGAAGGGGTTTGTCATATTCGTCAATAAGGATAACAACCTTTCTGCATGTCTTTTGATAAGCTGCCTTGATAAGGCTTTTGAATCTTTGCGCAATTGTGTGATCATCCTCTCGCCGACCATAAATATCCTCATAATCCCTAAAATATCCCTTTAGTAAACTTTCAAGTCCGTTTTGAAGGCCGAAATCCTCGGCGTTGAAGTCAAATCGAAGAACAGGCG
>JAIDTS010000478.1 GCA_029060585.1 Muribaculaceae bacterium | reverse complement strand
GAGCGCTTGATGAGTTCGGAGAGACGTTCGTTGCGCGACTGGAGTACATAGTCGCCGGGGAAGAGCACCTGTCCGTCGATGTTCACCTGTTCCTGAACCACGTAAGTCGGGCTCTTGCGGATATTGATCACATCGTATGGTTCTAATATGAAACCCTTGTCCTTGCCGGCCGCCATGTTGTTTTCGATATTGAAGGTATATATTTTCGCTATCTGCGACGTCGCGTCAGTTGCCGCAGGGTCTACGATGCGACGCGCCACGTCAACGTTGGCCGTCGACGCACCCTCGAGCAGACCGCCGGCTTGGAGAATGAGGTCTTCGATTGTAGTGCCTGCGGCATAGGGGTACTTGCCGGGGAAAGCTATGTATCCGTTGATAGAGAAGTCGCCACGTTCGATAAGCTCGTTTACGTTGGCCACCTCTATGATGTCGTTCTTATAGAGGGGAATGTCGGCGGTCTGTCCGCTGAGCAAGTCGCCGAGGTTTACTGCCACAACCTCCAGAGAGCGGTCCGGACGTTCGCGGAAGATAAGCGCACGGTCCAGATAGGCGTCGTCGAGAAGACCTTCCGAGCGCTGAAGAAGCTGGCGTAGAGTAGAGAGGTTGTCGCTGATAGCGTACTTGCCCGGGAGTTTCACGGCTCCCTTGAGTTCAACCTGGTTGGCATATTGGTCGGTGACTGTTCCGATAGTCACCACATCGCCGTCCTTCAGGTTGTAGGAAGCGAAGTCACCCTTGGCGACGGTGAAGAGTTCCTTGTCAATGCCGTTTAGACGTTCCACGCGCACCACGTCAGAGTATGCGTCGCCTGCGAAACCACCAGCGTAGTCAAGCAGTTTTGAAAGTGTCTCGGAAGGT
This sequence comes from Muribaculaceae bacterium, assembly GCA_029060585.1. The sequence goes on along the minus strand of JAIDTS010000478.1, from coordinate 1,313 downwards.
TTCATCTCGTAGAGCATCGGTCGCTTCGCGTTGCCCTCCACGCTGACGAGCTGCGAATATGCCGGGACGATAATCATATCGCCCTCCTGCAGGCGCACGTTTCCGGCATCCTTGCCGTTGAAGAGGAAGTCGTAGAAGTCGACGGAGGCTATCTTCTTGCCGTTGCGCACCACATTGATCTGGCGCATCGAACCGATGTCGGTAAGACCGCCGGCGTTGTAGATGGCGTGGAAAACGTTGGAGAATGGGGAGAGACGGAATGTACCGGGGGTGTTTACCTCGCCGACGACGTCTACCATTATCGAGCGGATATTGCCGAGAGTAAGGTTGATGTCGGTGTCGGTGCCGACTCCGGAGTATTTCTTCGCGAAGAGATTCTTAACGTATTTGTTGGCTTCGGCGACGGTCATTCCATTTAGATGAACCGGGCCAATCTGGGATATGATGATATTGCCTTCAGGCGAGATCTCCGCACGGATGTTGTCTTCGCTGGCGCCCCATATATCGATAATCACCTCGTCGCCGGGGCCGAGACGGTAATTCTGCGGAGTTGCTATGTTGGTATTAGGCTCGAAGGTCGTCGAGCGGCCGTCAAAGATATCGTGGCCGTAGATGAGGTTGGCGTTCTTATTGCGTCCCGTCTGCTGGTCTGCCGGGGTGGTTGTCTGTTGCTGGTAGATATACTGGTTCTGGTCGCCCGGGAAAGTCGGTTGTGCGTTAGGTTCGAGAGCACCTGAACCGGCGTTGTTCTGTTGTCCGAGTTGTGTCTGTTCGCGGAGGCGTGAGGATGCAGCTGCCGCGTTGGTTGGTGTAGACTGACCGGCTTTGTTTTTTTCGAGGTTGGCCTTGATTCGCTTGAGCTGGTCGGGAGTGACGCCCTTGGCGATCAGTTCCTTGCCAATCTGATCCTGCGACTTGCCGGCAGCGGACTGTTCTGTGATATAGTTTAGCACTTGTTGGTCGGTGAGTGCCATAGCCGGCAGGGCCACGAGCAGCATCAGCGGGACTAAAAAACGGGTTAGCTTCATATCCTAAAACGGTGGTAGTTGAAGTTGTTTAAATTTATTTACGAATTCAAAATAAACTAAAGCGTTAAAACTGCGATTCTTTTTATCAATCTTCCGCCATCTTTTCGGCATCTTTAGCCTCTCTCATCAGTCATGATGCCCGCATCATTCCTTCTTCAAGAGACAAAACCTGCTCGAAAACCTGACGAAATCTTAATAAAAAAATAAGTTTAAACAACTTCAATCAGTGAATTCACATAAACTATGCAAAATTAATAAAAAAAGTTGGGATAGCCAAATAAAAAA
>JAIDTS010000477.1 GCA_029060585.1 Muribaculaceae bacterium | reverse complement strand
GTATATGAGCGGCTCACCTTCCTATCTCATAAAACTGATTGAAAGGAATTCATATAGACTCAACGATCTTGAAGGAGCGGTGAGAAGCGAGATCGAACTCAGCGACATCGCAAATTTTGACGATGACATCGTGCCATTGCTATATCAGTCAGGATATCTTACGATAAAAGAAGCTCTCCCCGCAATGGAATTCTATGATGCCTCCAAGGATTACAAACTCGGATTTCCCAACCGTGAGGTCAACAAGGCTTTCTGGGAATCACTCTCAAAACGCTTCTTCAAGGGAATTGATGGTGGTTCCGCATTCAATCTCCGTAAATTCGTGAAGGATATCAACGAAGGACGACCGGAGGATTTCATGCTGAGCATGAAGAGCCTTTTCGCGGACACGAACTCAGAACCTGAAAAAGACAAGGAGATTCATTTCCAGAACATGATGGCTATCGTCTGCAAGATGCTAGGACTTGCCGTCCGTACGGAAGCACATTCTTCTGCCGGAAGATGCGACATGCAGATCCTGACAAACGATTTTGTTTATATCTTCGAATTCAAGATCGACAGCACTCCAGAAGAAGCCTTGCAACAGATCTTTGAGAAAGGATACGCAGTCCCATTCGAGGCCGACCCAAGGACTGTCTATCTGATCGGCGCCAACTTCCTCACCAAAACCAGAACCCTCAAAGACTGGATAATCCGAAAACTTAAATAACTCAACTTTCTCAAGCTCTAAAATCTCTCACACAATACATAGATGTTCTAAGCTTCAATGCTTTCAGAGACTTAACGTAACGACCAAAGCGAGTACGCTAAGTTATCTTCTCGGAGATATCTGTGTCATATTAGATTAGGAATATTAAGTAGCTGGTCAAATTAAACGTATATTATCCGCGCCGGCGATTTCGAGGCGATTTGGCTGCGGAGGGAGGGAGCGATGCGGGCATCGTGACCGAGCGACAAAGCCGAAGCGGCCGGAATCGGCAAGTGGAGAATATACGAGATCATCTACTTTCATGGGTAATTTTTGTATCGTTTTAATTTGAACAGCTACTTAATTATAATAAGCAAGAGGGTGTGATACCAACACACCCTCTCGTTTAATGTTCGAAACTTAATTTATCGTATAACGACACTTTTAATCTTATCGCCAATTCTAATCAGATAGATATCCGGTGTCAAACGCTTGAGATATTCCTTCGTACAGTTCTTTTTTATTAGTATCCCTTTCATGTTATAAATATCAATATTGACATCATCATCTAAAAGTAGAGTTTCCACTCCTGCCACGCTTGAGATTTTGCACTCTGATGAGACATTTGACCCATCAGTAGAACTAACGGTAATCACACAGTTTCCTTCTTTATATACTGTCACGACTCCCTCTGAATCCACTTTTGCTACAGATTCATCATTTGTTTGCCAAATTAGTGTTTTATTAGTGGCGTTCTCGGGAGATATGTACGCCATTATCTGGAATGTCTCTCCTTCTTCTCCGTTCCAAGCATCGGGATCAAGATATATAGACTCAATCAATACAGGCAACACAGTCACATTGCAAACGGCCTTTAGCTCTGATTCATCTGAAGTTGATACCGTTATGACTGTTTCACCAACATGAATTGCAGTCACATATCCTTCACTATCTACTTTAGCGACAGATTCATCGCTCGATTTCCACACAAGAGGATTTATCGTAGAATTCTCCGGATATACAGAAACACGTAACTGGAAGGAATCTCCTTCTTTACCCTCCCACGAGTCAGGAGTCAGAATGATATACTCAGCAGCTGCCGGTAAAACAGTTACATGACATGTAGCGCTTACATTTGACCCATCCGTCGTCATTGCTATGATGTCAGTCTCTCCGACGCCTTTTAACGTAACATTCACGTCCGAATCAACTGTAGCGATTGAGTCATCTTGCGATTTCCAAGCAAGATTCTTGACGGAAGCATTATCCGGAACTATCGAAGCCTTTATCTGGAATGTGTCTCCTACCCTTCCTGTCCAGGATTCCGGATTCAAACTTACAGTCTCTACAGCTATGGAAGTAACCTTGACATGACATATTGCTGTGACTCCAGATCCGTCAGAAGCTTTAGCGATTATATCCGCTTCGCCTTCCTTCAATGCATAAACAAATCCACTTCCATTTACACTTGCAACGGATTCATCAGAAGATAACCAGATCAACTTGCGATCTGTCGCATTTTCCGGATACACCGCGGCATCAATTTGAATAGTTTCTCCTACAACGCCTTCCCAAGTTACGGGATTCAACTGGATTGATTCTACTGAAATTGGATAGACTATCACATGGCACACCGCACTGACTTCCGAGCCATCTGATGACATTGCTGTGATATCTGCCTCTCCAACTTTCAACGCACTTACATATCCTTCTTCGCTGACTTTTACGATTGCGTCATCGCTTGTAGTCCATTTGATTGTCTTGTCTGTTGCATTTTCCGGATATACAGAAGCTGAAATCTGTAATGATTCACCCACCACAGCATGCCAGTTTTCAGGCTCAACCTTGATTGACTCCACCAGAACCGGAAGAACCGTGATATGACACGTGGCGCTTATCTCTGTTCCGTCTTTGGCATTAGCGGTAATGTCTGCCTCACCAACCTTGATTGCAGTTACCTTCCCCGTATCGTCGACGGTAGCGATAGATTCGTCGCTGGAAATCCAGATCAATGTCTTGTCCGAAGCGTTCTCCGGATTAACAGTTGCCTCTATCTGAACCGTAGACCCAATTACACCTTTCCAATCAGTAAGATTAAATACAATTGATTCTACCGGAACTATATTAACTTTCACCTTACATTCCGCGGCAACATAAGAACCATCCAAAGCAGTAGCAGTTATGATGGCTTCTCCTGCCTTCATAGTCGTGACGTTTCCTTCATTGTCTACTTTTGCTATAGACTCATCACTTGAAGTCCATGAAACTGATTTCTCGGTAGCTTCCTCTGGGTAAACAGTTGCTTTAATGTTGAATACCGAACCCTCAGCACCTTCCCAGCTTTCAGGATTGAGTGTTATTGACTCTACTGCGATACCGCCATTGGCCATCTTTTTTATCACGTAACCTTCAAGTTCCGGAACTTTCATATACAAGTCATAAGAATCCTTTGGTACATAAATGGTCAAATCCCCATCATAATTGTAAGCTCCAAGACTTTCTTCTATTGTCGGAGGAATGGTTGGGTAGAAAAATACTGACTCCATCCCTTCTCTTGATGATAACGCATTTGTCCCAATGAACCGACAGCTTGATGGTATCTTTATCGATTTAATATTGGTGAAGTTGAAGGCTTCTTTACCTATAGAATCGACACCTTCGGGTAGTTCTATCTCAGTTATTCCGGTACACCAGCTGAATGCATAGTCTCCGATTGAGATTGTTTTATCTATTTCATTTTCTCTGCTTTCAAATTTCAATTCCTTAATATTTCTGCAATCACCAAATATCGCATATGGAAGGAATTTGACTTTAGATCCTATTGAGACTCTTTCGATAGAATCACAGTATTCGAATAATTTTGCAGCCTCAGCTGAAAATCCGCCTCCTCCGGCATAATTCACTGAATACATCAAACCAACAAACTCTTTGGCATTGAATTCAACACTTCTCAAGTCCTTACATCCGCTAAAGACAACTCCACCTAAAGTGTCAACACATTCAGGGATTCTTACTGAATCGAACCCGGTGCAAGAAGAGAAGGCATATTTCCCGAGGTATCTTACATTATCGATATTGAAGTTATTCTCGAAATTACATCTCGAAAAAGCACCCTCGCCAATGTGTTTGATTGTTTTCGGCAAATCTTTAAATTTAGCATTATCGCAGCCGCCAAAACATTCGGTTCCAACATATTCAAGCATGCAATTATCAATATCTTCAAACTCTACCGTTCTTATGGATGATCCATACGTGAACATTTTATCGCATAATTTTCTTACGTTTGGGCTAACTACTACTTTACTTAAAGTCTCACATTTCTCAAAAGGGGAGTATGCATCGGTATATACATAGCGGCAAGCTATGAGATCTAACTCAGTACTTTTAATATATACTGTTCCTACTGATGTTTCATTGAATACACCACCACCTATACTTCTAAGGTTTTCTGGTAGAGTGACTTTAGAAAGTGTTCCACACTCTTCAAATGCCCTCTCACCCAAAGAGACTAAGCTTTCCGGAAGGACACACCAGAATTTGGGACAGTATCTAAAGGCTCCATTCCCAATTTTTTGCAATGAAGATGGCAACTTAACCTCACCAAGCTCTTTAAAGCCAATAAACGCCTCATTCCCTATCTCTATGAGTGACTCCGGCAAGTTTAGAGATGTAATTTTTTCTTTAATGTTATCAGTAAAAGAAAACCCATTGCTTATAGCAACAGTGCCCTCTTTGATAGTCAGTTCTGTACCCTCGTGATTATACGAGCCATCATAACTGTATGCTATGTTACCAATATATATTATTCCATCTTCGGAAACCAATGATTTTCCCCATGGCGTTTCTGAAAAAGCACCTGCTCCAATCTGTCTAATCGTGGAAGGAAGTTCAACATCCGTAAGTTTCGAACAACTCGAAAATGTATAATTGCCTATTTCTTCAAGAGATTCGCCCAACACTATCTTTTCTATATTCACACATGAACTAAAGCCGTAATCACCAACACTTTTGAGCTTTTGGGAAAGTATTGGAGACGAAATCTTTGTTCCGTTAAAACACCTATTGGGGATTACTTCTATTTTACTTAGATTTAGTTCTCCTTTCAATTCCTTAACCCCTGAAAACGCACCTTCTCCTAAGATCTCTACATTTTCAAGGTTTATCAATTCAAGTTTCGAATACTCAAATGCTTGTGACTTTATTTCTTTAACTGAAGATGGAAGTTCCACCTCTTTTATGGATGTCTCACTAAAAGCCTCTTCTCCAATTGTCTCCAGATTTTCAGGAAGTGTCACGATCTCGAGCTCCTTACATCTCCGGAATGCCCATTTGCCTATACGTCTGGAGTTGGGAGACATGCTTATTTCCTTTACCGAACCTTCTGAAAACAGATAGTCTCCTATATTGTCCAAGGATTTTGGAAGGATAACTTTTTCAAATGACTGGTTTTGATAAAAAGCACCTGCGAGATCCTTACCATAGATATGATGATATACGTTGGAACCACCGAGCCCACTGCTGCTGCTTTCAGTTATCT
>JAIDTS010000476.1 GCA_029060585.1 Muribaculaceae bacterium | reverse complement strand
CCTTCTTCATGAAGCGAAATCTGCTCGCAAAGCTGACGAAATCTTAATAAAAAAATAAGTCGAAACAACTTCATTTATATTTTTACAAAGATAATACTTTTTTCGGGAATAATGCGGAGTACAAGGATTTTTATTAATTTTGTGTTTGGATAACAAAAATAGCGATGATTTTGATAATTGAAAAGACTGCGGATGGGTCTCCTACCCTATATAGGGAAGATCTTGACGAGCATTACCATTCGGTGAAGGGTGCACTTGCCGAAAGCCTGCATGTGTATCTTGAGACGGGATGGCGGAAAGCTTCGGAGCTGTCGAGACATGTGAGGGTCTTCGAAGTCGGCTTCGGAACCGGGATGAACGCTGCCATCACTGCTACGGCAGCCTTAGAATTGAAGATTCAAACGGAATATTATTCTGTTGAACTGTATCCTTTGCCTAAAGAGACAACGGATCTTGTCGCGGAGACATTAGAGGGTAAATATAGGGAATCTTTTGAAAAAGTAAATGAATCGCCGTGGGAAGAATCCACCGGAATCAATCAATATTTTTCACTTCATAAGATGGAGGACGACCTGCTTACGATGGACACTCCAAAGGAACTTGACACAGTATATTTTGATGCCTTCGCTCCTGAAAAGCAACCGGAGATGTGGGATGAAGTAATCTTCAGAAAACTATATTCGGCCATGAAGCCGGGAGGAGTGCTGACGACATACTGCGCCAAAGGGAGAATACGGCGTATGCTTCAGCATGCAGGATTCCTCACCGAACGCCTGCCCGGGCCTCCCGGAGGGAAAAGGGAAATACTGAGAGCCACAAAACCTACTGACGCCATGAATTGTTAGACTTGCATAAGAATTATAACCTTAAATTTATCAAAATGGAACATATCAAAGTAAAAATCATCAATGACTCTCCATACGGGTTACCGGCATACGAGACTCATTCGGCAGCAGGCATGGATATTCACGCCAACATTACAGAACCTATCACACTTGGTCCGCTCGAACGCTGTCTGATTCCGACAGGACTGCGCATGCAGCTGCCTCAGGGCTATGAATGCCAGATACGCCCCCGTTCGGGACTCGCATTGAAGCACGGACTCTCGATAGTCAACACCCCGGGCACAGTGGACGCTGACTTTAGAGGTGATATCGGCATCATCCTCATCAACCTGTCCAACGAGCCATACACCATCACTCCCGGAGAGCGCATCGCACAGATGGTGATCAAGGAATATGTGCATGTGGAGTGGGAACCCGTAAAACGCATCGACACCACGGAGCGCGGCAAAGGTGCATTTGGACATACAGGCACTGAATAATATTTTCTATTCAGAAAGGATAGTGCATAGAGATAGCTTGTTAGAGACAGAAGATAAAAAAAGAGGCGCACCGGTCCATGAGGCCTTATGCGTCTCTTAATGTTATATTGAAATTTTTCGAGCAAAAATAAATTAAAATTTTGAAAAATTGGAATAATTTAATTAATTTTGTAAAATTAATTGAGATTTGATAGCGAAGGCAAGTGTCCTGTTTAGGCCCTTTTCACGAGCACAAAATAAATCTAACCACTTAATATAATAT
>JAIDTS010000475.1 GCA_029060585.1 Muribaculaceae bacterium | reverse complement strand
CTTTTGGGCAGTCTCGTATTCTTGCTTGGACTTCTTATATAAGTTTGTTATTGCTTCGCCATAACGTGAGAATATTCCGGTTGAGGTCAGTTGCTCGAGTATGCTCTCACGTTCCTCTTTCCTGCCTGTAAGGAATGTCGCGAACTGTCCCTGAGCGAGCATGGCCATTCTGCTGAATTGTTCGAAAGAAAGTCCTACGGCCTTTTGTATCCGTTCTCTGATTTCATCCTTGCGGTTCTCTATGATTTCAGAGTCTCCGATCCTCAGGATCCATTCCGGCTTACGGTAGTTCTGCCGGTTGGTTCTTCCGAGGGAATAACGCGCTACATAATCAATATTGTCATTTCCTGAAAATGTCAGCTCGGAATAGCATTCATCCTTCCATGAAATACCTATTCGTGTGTACTGTGATATATCGTTGACAGAGATTTCTTCACCGTTATTGTTTCGATAGAAGTTGTTTTTGACTCCGTTGACGCTCTTGACCCTGGGCGTGGTACCATAGAGAGCCATGGAAATGCAATCGAGTATGACCGACTTTCCCGAACCTGTATCGCCGGTGATGAGGAAGAGTGAGGCGGGTTCTCCAGTCTCGCGATTGATGAGTCCGTTCTCGAAGTCGATCTCTCCCTTTTCTATCGAGGCTATGTTGCGTATTATTAGTCTTTTGATTTTCATTGCGCAGTCTGTTCGGTTTATTCGGTCATCCTTCTGATTTCTTGCTCTACTTCTTCGAAGAGATCGTCGAGATCCTCTTCAGAAAGTCCGGGATATGATTGGGCGGTCATCCTTAGAAACTTTCTGGGATTCGTAATCTGTTTTATTTCCTCTAAGTCAATACGTGGACCTCCATCATTGATATCTGTAGGAATATCTTCTTCTGTGCTGACGAACACGATTCGCGGATTATATCTGATGTCTTTTCCGTTTTGCTCAATAAGTGTATAGACCTGTGAGTTGAAGTCAGCGGGAATATCCGTCTTCTGGGCGAATCTCAGTCTGATATAGACGTGGTCGTTCGAATCCTGGAATTTTTTAATATATTTGATAGCTTCTTTGGCAGATTCGAAAGGCTTTGGCATGTCGTTCGGAAGAGTCAAGAAGTGACGAAGCTGATTCAACTTGAGTTGCCTTATGTTGACGTCTCCCTTATGACTCTTGATATCAATCAGACTTATGGAGTGGGGATAGTTCTCATCCTCGCTTACGTGGAGTACACTGCCTGAATATCGCGCTGTCGGCGAGGCGTATGAATGTGTCTCTTCGTCGAATACAGGTGGATATCCAAGAGTCTGAGGTTTATGAATATGTCCGAGTGCCAGATAATCATATGCGCTGCCGAACCTTTTGATATCAACGGGCCGGAGATTTCCGATTTCCGGATCGTGGCCTTCTGTGTCGCTTCCTATGGCCGCAAGATGTCCGGTCATCACTACGGGGAGGTTATCCGTGTTGTTACGCGCCACATATTCCTGCAGATGAATCATGGTGTCAGTTCTATCTCCGGATATATATGGGACTGCTATGATATATCCTGAAGGAAGACGCACTATATAGCGCTCCTCCCATCCTTCAGTAGCCCCTGGGAGGAGTGGCGGGGGAGTGCCGATTACGGTGACGCCGGCTATGTTCCATACCTTGCTGTGAGATTCGATACGTGAGGCTGAGTCATGATTGCCTGCAACCATGATGATGGCGAGGTCGGGAAACGATCGACGGAGTTCCACAATCTCTGAGTTGAACGCGCTCCAGACAGAGGCCGCCGGCTGGGCCACATCGAAGATGTCGCCGCTGATCAGCAGGGCGTCGGGAGAATATTTCTCGATCCATCTCCGCAACTGTGAGAAAAAGTGGAGGTGTTCGTCGAGTCTTTGGTAGTGCTGGTATAGGATCTGTCCGAAATGTATGTCAGCGGTGTGGAGAATTCGCATTGTCAGAAGATTTGTAACAGTTCAATACAAAATTACAAAAAAAAATGAGAATATGAAAATAACATTGATGTTCGCATCGGCACATCCGGAACCCTTTTAACCCAGACTCTCAACTTTCACTTGATAAAGCCGGGGTTAATTATAGATGATTCAGAAGAGTTTTAGGTATGTGTTGGTCTAAATATGAGAAAAAATGATTATATTTGCAATCTAATAAACTATTAAAGACTATAGCGTGGGCTGCTATCGTTACATCAGCGCTAATGTTTTTTTACGACTGACAATTCAAGACGTAGGGTAGTTGGCTCATGTTTTATTGACATTTGTATGATAAATCATTTTAATAGACATATCGAAGGTATAGATCTGGATTTCTGGCACGATTTTATTGAATCCCATGGCGAGTTCGTTTCACTCAACAGGGGTGAGTCGGTGTGTAGTTTTGGAAAGAGAACCAATAAAATAGGATATTTGAAGTCGGGATATTTGATCTACACCATTGAAGGCTTCAATCGAATTGGAGGCTTTACTTTCCCCAGAGCCTTATTTGGTGATTATCCAAACTGTATGCACAATCTTCCGGCGCGATTTGACATCAAGGCAGGACGCAGATCGGAAGTGTGGTTGATGGACGCTACCATTTTGGAATCTCTATATGATTCAGATCCTATAATAAATCATCACGGTCATCAATTTGCTCAGGCTGCCTATAATTCATTGATCGACCGCTATTGCTCATTCCTGGTTGGGTCTCCTTTGGAACGATATCAGACGTTGATATCTCAGTATCCGCAGCTTGAGCAGGATTTGCCTCAGAAGGAGATAGCGGAGTATCTTCAGATAACTCCGACTCATCTTTCGAGAATAAGGAAAGAACTGCTTGGAAAATCTCTGTAAATAATCAGCATCAGCAGTCAACTCTCAACATATGTTGAGAGTTTTTATTTTTATTTTATGTAAATTTGCGATTTGAAACAAGACAATATGAGTGATTTTAAGTGTAATATT
>JAIDTS010000474.1 GCA_029060585.1 Muribaculaceae bacterium | reverse complement strand
GCTTCCCCACTAACGCAATGCGAAGCGCAGCGAGCGAGCCCCAGCGCTCTCCGCCCCCGACTGCCGACAATGAAAGATTCCCTCCGTGAGCCCTCATGCTCCTCTGCGCGAGACCAAATCCGCGAAAGCCGGCGAAGCCTGGCTCATTCACGAATCAGCGTAGGCCAGGCCCTCGACATACATCTGGTCGCGACACGAAGCCAATTAATCATTAATCATTAATAATTAATCATTAATAAAAATCCGCACACCATCCGCCCTATCCGCGCACCCGGCAGGGCAAAGCCCGCAGCCGATCTGCGTTGCCTGCCCCTCCTTTCCCATACAACAGCACAACAACCATACCGCACCTGCCTCACTCACGCAATGCAAAGCGAAGCGAGCGAGCCTCAGCCCCTCCGCCCCCAAGTGCCTCATCTGAAGACTGAAGACTAAAGACTGAAGACTTAACTGCTCCTCTGCGCGAGATTTTTCTGTAGAATCTGTGGTTCTATGGTCTAAAAATCCCACAGCGTGAGACCCACGGTCGCGCTCGGAGAAAATCGAAAAAATATTTAAGCTGTTTGAATTGTTTTGGCAAGTTTTTTGTTGTATCTTTGTGGACGTTTAGAGTTAAAGCACATTATAATCCTTTAACCCTATAACCCCTTAACCCTTAAGTTGAGCTTGCGAAACTTAAATTTCAAAAGATGGAAAACAATAGCGCCAAGGTCTTGAACGAGACCACCAACAGTGAATATAAATACGGATTCACGTCTGACATCGACACCGATATAGTACCACCCGGACTGTCGGAAGACGTGATCCGCTACATATCCGAGAAGAAAGGGGAACCCGACTGGCTTCTCGACTTCCGCCTGAAAGCCTACCGCCACTGGCTGACACTCAAGATGCCGACTTGGGCTCACCTCGACATTCCCGAAATCGACTATCAGGCAATCAGCTACTATGCCGCCCCGAAGAAGAAGGAGTTGAAGAAGAGCCTCGATGAAGTGGACCCGGAACTCATCGACACATTCAACAAACTCGGCATATCCCTCGAGGAACAGAAACACCTCGCCGGCGTAGCCGTCGACGCCGTCATGGACTCCGTCAGCGTCAAGACTACCCATCGCGAGAAACTCGCCGAACTCGGCGTGATCTTCTGCTCATTCTCGGAGGCGGTCAAAGACTATCCCGATCTCGTAAGGAAATATCTCGGAAGCGTAGTCAGCTACCGCGACAACTTCTTCGCTGCCCTCAATTCCGCCGTATTCTCCGACGGGTCCTTCGTCTACATTCCCAAAGGAGTACGCTGCCCTATGGAGCTCTCCACATATTTCCGAATCAACGCCGCCGGAACCGGCCAGTTCGAGCGTACACTAATCGTGGCCGACGACGACGCATACGTGTCATACCTCGAGGGTTGCACGGCCCCGATGCGCGATGAAAACCAGCTACACGCCGCCATCGTGGAGATTATCGTGGAGGAACGCGCGGAAGTGAAATACTCTACGGTCCAGAACTGGTATGCCGGCGACAAGGAGGGCAAAGGAGGCATCTACAATTTCGTGACGAAACGTGCCCTCTGCCGCGGCCACCGCTCGAAAGTGAGCTGGACACAGGTGGAGACCGGATCCGCCATCACCTGGAAATATCCCTCATGTATACTGAAGGGAGACGAGAGCGTAGGAGAGTTCTATTCCGTAGCCGTGACCAACAATCATCAGCAGGCCGACACCGGAACCAAGATGATACATCTCGGCAAGAACTCAAAATCAACCATCGTCAGCAAAGGTATTTCCGCAGGTCTCTCGCAAAACAGCTACCGAGGCGGAGTGAAGGTGGCTGCGAAGGCCACCGGGTGCCGTAACTTCACGCAGTGCGATTCCCTGCTCCTCGGCGACAAGTGCGGAGCCCACACCTTCCCCTACATCGACGTGGCAAACAACGCCTCGACGGTGGAACATGAGGCAACGACCTCGAAGATCAACGAGGCCCAGCTCTTCTACTGCCAGCAACGAGGAATACCGATGGAAGAGGCCGTAGCCCTGATAGTCAACGGATACGCAAAGGAAGTGATGAACAAACTCCCGATGGAATTCGCCGTCGAAGCCCAGAAGCTCCTCCAAATCACCCTCGAAGGCTC
>JAIDTS010000473.1 GCA_029060585.1 Muribaculaceae bacterium | reverse complement strand
GGATGCACATGGATCACCATCGATCCCTCCGGTATGAGCGACGACGAGGTGAAAGACCTCGTAGGCAAGATAATGCCCACCTGCATAGAGAAACAGGCGTTCCTGCTCATTAAAGACAAGACAGAGCTCGCCAAGGAGTGCAACGTAGGAGGAACCGTAGTAGGTCAGGGAGGAGACACCCCGTCGCAGGCTCGACTGGCTCTCGGAGCCGCAGCAGTGATCGGTGTAGAAGTGGAGAACACTCAGCAGATCGACCGGCTCACGGGTCTTGATATGGATTACGTAGTGATGCCTTTCAGCAAACTCGGCCTCGACGGCGTCAAGGAGCTCTGCCGATATATGGAACAGAAGGAGATGGAGCTGCCGAGAGTGGCATCCTGCGGTGTAGGTTATGACGACATCGCTCCGCTGATGGAAGCCGGATGCAACGGTGTGGCCATGAGCGATGCTCTCGCCAATGCCGATGACATTGGAGCGGAGACCGCAAAAGCAATCGCCCTTCTTAAGAAATTCGAGGAGAAAGAGAAAGCGAGAATCTCTTAATATATAATAACCTTAAACCTATAATATTATAAGACTATGGTCACACAACCAAAACTTCCGTATTCCCCCGATGCCCTGGCGCCTTTCATATCCGAAAGGACTGTAAGCATTCACTTCGGGAAACATACAAAAGCCTATTTCGACACAACCAATCTCCTGATAAAGGGAACCGAGTATGAAGATATGCCGCTCGACGAGATAGTCGTGAAGAGCGACGGTATTCTCTTCAACAATGCCTCTCAGGCCTGGAACCACATATTCTACTTCTTCACTTTCGATCCCGAAGGACTGAAGGAACCGGAAGGGGCGTTCCGCAAGAAGATTGAGGAAACTTTCGAAAGCGTGGAAAACCTCAAGGAAACCATGAAGGAGGCCGGAAAGACCCTCTTCGGCTCGGGATGGGTATGGCTCTCGGCCGACGCTGACGGCAAACTGATCATCACGCAGGGACGCAACGCCGAGTCGCCGCTCAAAGACGGTCTCACCCCCCTGCTCTGTATAGACGTATGGGAACATGCCTACTATCTCGACTACGAAAACAGGCGCCCTGAATATATCGACCAGCAGTGGAACATCATCGACTGGAAAATCGTAGGCCAGCGCTACGACAACATATTTGAGGATCTGTAAAACTTTTGGCCTGATAATTGTTATAATTAGGGAGAGTATCGCCGTCGACCGACGGCAATACCCCCTAATTTTTGTATAAACAAGCATCAATCAGAATGATAAGAAACACAGCGATATCTGCCATACAGGACAAGAAAGGACACGACATCACGATCCTCGACCTGACGAAAGTAGACGGCGCTCCCACCGGACAATTCATCATCTGCACGGGAAAATCCACTACACAGGTCAGCGCGATAGCCGACAGCGTAAGGGAAGAGATACAGAAACAGACAGGAGAGAAACCTATCAACTACGACGGCTACCGCAACAGCCAATGGATTGTGATCGACTATGGAGACACGATGATCCATGTCTTCCTTCCGGAAACCCGAGCCTTCTACAGGCTGGAGGAGCTATGGAACGACGCGGAGACAATCCATATTGCGGATGAGGATTGACGTTGGACGTTATGAGTTTAGCGTAATAACACAGACCAGTTAAAGAAAGACTATATCTATGGGAATACTTCCAAATAAAAGCGGAGGTCAGAACAAACGGCCGTTGTTCGGGATGTACTGGATGTATATCCTGATCGTTGCGTGCCTCTTCGGCCTCTATTATTTTCAAGACAGCAGCCAGACCAAAAGCGTGGACTGGACCGAATTCGAGGCCGCCGCGAAAGACGGCGAGATCTCCAAAATCGAAGTCGTGCCTGAATCAGGCATAGCAAT
>JAIDTS010000472.1 GCA_029060585.1 Muribaculaceae bacterium | reverse complement strand
GCTAATGTCGGTATTTATTGTTAAATTTGCATACGTAATCGACAATAAACTACGATGAAGATAGAATCAATAATCACACAGGGTGTGAGCGATGCAGTAAAGGCTCTCTACGCCCTTGATTTTCCCGCTGACAAGATACAACCGCAGCAGACGAAAAAGGAATTCGAGGGAAACCTCACCATAATGGCCTTCCCGTTCCTTAAAGCTTCCCGCAAGTCGCCCGAGGCAACCGCCACGGAGATAGGGGAGTGGCTGGTGGAAAACGTGCCCGCCGTTCAGAAATTCAACGTGGTGAAGGGATTCCTCAACCTCTCTGTCAATCCTACGTTCTGGCTGACGACTCTCCATAGCATAGCCGAGGATCCGGAGTTCGGCATTCGCCATGCCGACGAGAATTCCGACCTGGTGATGGTGGAATATTCCAGTCCCAACACTAACAAACCGCTCCACTTAGGCCATGTGCGCAACAACCTTCTGGGCTACTCGCTGTCGCTCATTCTGGCGGCCAACGGTCATAAGGTGGTGAAGACCAACATCGTCAACGACCGCGGAATCCATATCTGCAAATCTATGCTCGCATGGAAGAAATGGGGCGAGGGTGCTACTCCTGAATCGACCGGAAAGAAGGGCGATCATCTTATCGGCGACTTCTACGTGCTCTTTGACAAGCACTTCAAGGAGGAAGTGAAGGATATTATGGAGAAGGAAGGGTTGAGCGAAGACGAGGCAAAGGCCAAATCCCCGTTGATGCTCGAGGCCCGCGAGATGCTCCGCAAATGGGAGGCAGGAGACAAGGAGACCCGCGATCTCTGGAAGATGATGAACGAATGGGTTTATGCCGGATTCGACGAGACATACAAGCGTCTCGGCGTAGGATTCGACAAGATCTATTATGAGAGCGACACCTATCTTCAGGGCAAGGACCTTGTGCTGAAGGGTCTGGAGGAAGGAAAGATGTATCGTAAAGATGATGGATCTGTTTGGGCTGACCTTACCCCCGACGGCCTTGATCATAAACTCCTGCTCCGTGCCGACGGAACATCCGTCTACATGACCCAGGACATAGGCACCGCAAAGCTCCGCTATCAGGACTATCCGATCGACAAGATGATATATGTGGTGGGCAACGAGCAGAACTATCACTTCCAGGTGCTTTCGCTTCTTCTTGACAGGCTCGGATTTAAGTGGGGAAAAGACCTCACACACTTCTCCTATGGCATGGTGGAACTTCCCGAAGGAAAGATGAAGAGCCGTGAGGGCACCGTGGTGGATGCCGACGACCTCATCGACAAGATGATTGCCGACGCTGCCGAGACAGGGGCGGAGCGCTTCGCCGACATGCCTGAGGAGGAACGTCGCGAAGTGGCCCGCATCGTAGGCATGGGCGCGCTGAAGTATTTCCTCCTGAAGGTGGATCCGCGCAAGAACATGCTTTTCAACCCTAAGGAATCTATCGATTTCAACGGCAATACGGGGCCATTCCTTCAGTATACGTATGCCCGAGTGCAGTCTGTGCTCCGCCGCGCAGGAAGTGACTTCGATCCCCTCTATATGCCTACCGCCATACCCAACGAAGCCGAGTCTGTGCTTATCCAGAAGGTTGCCGATTTCCCGGAGGTGGTGAAGGAAGCGGGACGCAGCTACAGTCCGTCGCTGATCGCCAACTACTGCTACGACCTGGCGAAGGAATACAACCGCTTCTATCATGACTATAGCATCCTGAAGGAGGAGAATCCGGCAGTTCGCCAGCTCCGTCTGCTGCTCAGCTATGTAGTGGCGCGCACTCTGAAGACGGGTGTGGCGTTGCTCGGCATGGAGATGCCCGAGAGGATGTAGGCTCCGGATTAAACCGAAAGGCTTATTCCCTTGTCTATATTATATAATGTGAAAATCAAATACTGAAATACTGAAAGCTGAAAGTTAAAAACGGAAAAACTGAAAGCTGATAGCTAAAAACTTAAAACTAATTATATGTATCCTGATTACAATAACCAGCAGCAGACTCCTCCTCCCTACTATGGACAGTCTGCAATCAAGACCCAGACCAATTCGGTCATGAAGAGGGTTTATGTCCGAATGTTTATCGGACTCCTTGTCTCGGCATTCTGCGCTCTCGGCGTGGCTTCGAGTCCGTCGTTGCTCAGCATCATCTTCGGCAACCAGATAGTGTTCTGGGGCCTTATTATCGCCATGTTCGCTATGGCTATCCTGATTCCCGCGAGGATGATGAAGATGTCGAGCGGTACCGTGCTCGTCCTCTTCCTCGTTTATTCCGCTCTCATGGGAACTTTCCTGAGCGCTATCTTCATGGCGTATAAGATGTCGGCCATCGTAGCCACTTTCTTCATTACTGCGGGTACGTTCGGCGCGATGACGGTCTACGGATACTTCACTAAGACCGACCTTACAAAGATGGGCTCGTTCCTGATGATGGCACTTTTCGGGCTTATCATTGCCATGCTCGTCAACATGTTCTTGCATAGCAGCACGATGAGCTACATCGTCTCGATCGCCGGAGTTCTCATCTTTACCGGCCTCACTGCATGGGACACCCAGCAGGTGAAGCAGCTGGCGGCAGCAAACCTTGATCCGTCGCTTGCTGACAAACTGGCGACTATGGGCGCGATGAATCTCTATCTTGACTTCATCAACCTCTTCTTGTTCCTCCTTCGCATATTCGGAGGCAACCGTGACTGATACCTTATAGAGGGCCTGCGGCGCGAAAGCCACGCCGCAGGCCCTTTTTTGTATAGGATCCGAGCTTCAGCGAGGATTTCCCCAACCTAACAACCTAACAACCCCACAACATCATGGCAAAATACCCTAAAATCGGCATACGCCCCACAATCGACGCCCGTCAGGGTGGTGTCCGCGAAAGTCTTGAAGACAAGACCATGAATCTCGCAAAGGCAGTAGCTGACCTCATCTCGGCAAACCTTCGGTATCCCGACGGCTCACCGGTAGAATGCGTGATCGCAGACGGAACCATCGGCCGCTTTCCGGAGACGGCCGCCTGTGCGGAAAAATTCGAGCGCGAAGGCGTAGGCGCCACTATCACCGTCACCTCATGCTGGTGCTATGGTTCCGAGACCATGGACATGCATCCCCACTGGCCAAAGGCCGTCTGGGGATTCAACGGCACCGAACGCCCGGGTGCCGTCTATCTTGCAGCTGTTCTCGCGGCTCACGCGCAGAAAGGACTTCCCGCCTTCGGCATCTACGGCCACAACGTGCAGGACCTCGACGACAACTCTATTCCCGCCGACGTTCAGGAGAAGCTCCTCCGCTTCGCCCGCGCCGCGCTCGCAGTGGCCATCATGCGTGGAAAGTCCTATCTTTCGATCGGTTCTGTATCAATGGGCATCGCTGGCTCCATAGTGAATCCGGACTTCTTTCAGGAATATCTCGGAATGCGCACGGAATCAGTCGACGCCACCGAGCTTATCCGCCGCATGACTGAAGGAATCTACGATAAGGAGGAATATGAAAAGGCAATGGCCTGGACCGAGAAATACTGCAAGCCACGCGAGGGTGAAGACTTCAAGAACCGCGAGGAGAAGAAGAAGACACGCGAGCAGAAAGACGCCGACTGGGAATTCGTAGTGAAGATGACGCTCATCGTGCGCGACCTACTCAAGGGGAACCCGAAGCTCAGGGAGATGGGATTCAAGGAGGAGGCACTCGGCCATAACGCTATAGCTGGAGGTTTCCAGGGACAGCGCCAGTGGACCGATTTCTATCCAAACGGTGACTTCACCGAAGCCCTTCTCAACACCTCGTTCGACTGGAACGGCATTCGCGAGGCATTCGTGCTCGCTACAGAGAACGATGCCTGCAACGGCGTGGCCATGCTATTCGGACATCTTCTGACCAACAGGGCTCAGTTCTTCAGCGACGTGCGTACATACTGGAGCCCGGAGGCGGTCTACCGAGTCACCGGTAAGGAACTAACAGGACGTGCTGCCGGTGGCATGATCCATCTCATCAACTCCGGTGCGACAACTCTCGACGGTACGGGACAGTCCGCTGACAATAACGGAGTGCCCGTCATGAAGCCCCACTGGGACATGACAGAAGAGGATATGGAGAAGTGTCTTGAGGCCACTACATGGTATCCGGCAGACCGCGATTACTTCCGCGGAGGAGGATTCTCTTCCAATTTCCTGACGAAGGGTGGAATGCCGGTTACTATGATGAGGCTCAACCTCGTGAAAGGTCTTGGTCCGGTGCTTCAGATTGCCGAGGGATGGACCGCCGACGTCGATCCGGAAATCAATAAGGTGCTCGACATGCGGACTGACCCGACATGGCCGACCACATGGTTCGTGCCCCGTCTCTGTCCGGACCGCGATGCGTTCAAGGACGTATATTCCGTAATGAACAACTGGGGTGCCAACCACGGCGCCATATCCTATGGCCATATCGGACAGGATCTCATCACTCTTGCCTCGATACTGCGTATTCCGGTCTGCATGCACAACGTGGAGGAAGATAAGATCTTCCGTCCGGCTGCATGGAACGCTTTCGGAATGAACAAGGAGGGCGCTGACTACCGCGCATGCGCTGCCTACGGCCCGATCTATAAGTAAAGATTAATTTTAAAAGATTAAAATGTTTAATGCGTAATCTTTAATATTTAATCTTTAATATTTAATATTTAAACCGACAACCATGAAAGACAATACCAAGGGAGCCGCCGGAGGTGGCGGCTCCCTCCTCAGCCTTAACGGCGTGAGCTATCTGATTCCCTTTATCCTTATCACGAGCTGTTTCGCGCTCTGGGGTTTCGCCAACGACATCACCAATCCGATGGTCAAGGCTTTCTCGAAGATATTCCGCATGAGCGTCACCGACGGCACTCTTGTGCAGGTGGCCTTCTACGGTGGCTACTTCGCGATGGCGTTTCCTGCGGCTATATTCATCCGTCGCTTCTCCTACAAGGCAGGAGTCTTACTTGGACTTGGCCTCTATGCCTGCGGAGCATTTCTATTCTATCCCGCTATGCTAACGGGAAGTTACTATCCGTTTCTGATCGCATATTTCATCCTGACCTGTGGCCTCTCTTTCCTTGAGACCAGCTGTAATCCCTACATCCTGTCGATGGGACCGGAGTCAACCGCGACGCGGCGCCTCAACATGGCGCAGTCGTTCAACCCTGTCGGGTCGCTGATGGGAATGTGGGTGGCGATGAACTTCATCCAGGCCCGCCTCAATCCTCTTGAGACAGAGGAACGCGCACGTCTGACTGATGCGGAGTTCGAGGCAGTCCGCGATGCAGACCTCCTTACCCTCATCACTCCCTATGTGTTTATAGGAATAGTAGTGGTCTTGATGTTTGTCGTCATCGCTGTCGTCAAGATGCCGAAAAACGGCGACAAATCCCATTCCATCAATTTCTTTCCCACTCTCAAGCGTATATTCTCGCAGGCTCGCTACCGTGAGGGTGTCATAGCGCAGTTCTTCTATGTGGGTGCGCAGATCATGTGCTGGACATTCATTATCCAGTATGGTACACGCGTCTTCATGCTCGAGGGTATGGGGGAGAAGGCCGCCGAGGTGCTCTCGCAGAAATACAACATCATAGCTATGTCTATCTTCTGCTGCAGCCGCTTCATCTGCACCTATCTTCTGCGCTACATCAATGCAGGGCGTCTGCTCGCCATTCTTGCCTCTGCGGCAACTCTGCTGACGTTGGGCGTGATTCTTTTCCAGGGGCGCATGGGATTGTATTGCCTTGTAGGAGTGTCGGCCTGCATGTCGCTTATGTTCCCGACAATCTATGGAATTGCCCTTGATGGCATGGGAGACGACGCCAAGTTCGGAGCTGCAGGCCTGATCATGGCTATCCTCGGAGGGTCAGTGCTACCTCCGCTTCAGGCGAAGATCATAGACTGCGGAGAGATTGCCGGAATGCCGGCCGTCAATCTGTCGTTTGTCCTGCCGCTCGTCTGCTTCCTCGTCATCATCGCCTACGGCCTCCGCTGCTCAAAAGATTAAGGATTGGAGATAAAATAGTTAGATATAGAATCCATCCAGATAATTTCAATATTCAATCTTTAATATTTAACTGGAAGAACTTCCCCGAGGCTTACATACCATATGTAAGCCTCGCATTTTTTTGCGATACCGCTCTGGAGCAGGGCCGACGCGTAGCGTTTCACCTGCCGCCCGTAGGCCTTGTCGTTGCGGTGGAAGCCGAATTTATAGTCGACGATCTCAGCAGTTCCGTCCTGGCGGATGACGATGCGGTCTGGACGGCGCACCTTGCCGTGCACCACTATGCCTCGTTCCTTTATCACGCGGCAGTCTGCTGCGAACCATCCGTATTCCTCCACGCTTTTCAGAGCGTTTGCAAGCGTTTGCCTAAGTTCCTCCATCAGGTCTCCCCCTATGTGGCCTTTACTCTTGGCGGCGAGAAGCGCACGGGGGATATCTTCCTTCGTATCTATTCGTTCCATAATGGAATGCATCAGTTCTCCGTAACGCCGGGTTTCCTCTGATTCCTGTCCGTCGTGATCCTCTTCATTGAGGTCGGATGGCATGGTGTCGGAATCCGGACTCGATGGATCGGAGTAGATGAGTGCAGGTATTTCCGTGCCGCAACGGTATTCCTGCACGGTTACGCTTAGCGGACCCTCATCCTTTTTCTTTCGTCCCGCCTCTATCTCCTCGGTCGATAGCGGAATCCCGAAACTCCAGGATCGCGTTTCTTTATCGACCGCTATCTCGCCGGCCGATGGAAGACAGTCGGCGATGCCTGGATAGGCTTCGTTCAGCTCGCTTATTATATCGTCTGCCTCCGAGCCGCATCTCCATAGGAAAGACCCGATCCTCACGGTGTCGGTGACCGTTCTGTCTTCCTTCATCTGGCAGGGAGTATATATGTAAAGTTCGTCAACGGCTCTGGTGTAGGCTACATATGCCATGTTGACCTTGTCGGTCATGTAGTTGTCGAGGTATTTCCGGTAGTCTTCAGCATGAATTGTCTGTTCGAGCTTAGGTTCGCTCCAGACCGGAATCCTTGGAATGTGAGGAATTCCTTCTGCATCTGAAAGATCCGGCTTCACCCATATCCATTCCTTCTGTAGGGCTGACATCGGCTTTACGGTCTGTTTTGAATAGGGGACTATCACGCATCGGAACTCCAGCCCTTTCGACTTGTGGACTGTCATGATGTTGACGGCCTGCGCGTCTTCTGGAGAGGAAATCGAACGGAAACGCCCTTTTTTCTCCCACCATTGTAGAAACGACGCTATGTCGGAAGTGTGCCCTTCGCAATATTCCAAGACCATGTCCTGCAGGGCCGCGAGGAAAGCGGCCTCCGACTGTCTGGCGTGTGGCGGGATGAAGTGCCGTATGATGTTTTCCACGAGTGCGGGCAAGACCGTCGCGCTCATTCCGGCGAGCATCTCGCGGATAGAGTCGGGATTGTATTCGCCTGCAAGGAATCTCGAAAGAAGTTCGGATAGAGGTGTCTCCGGATTGCGCATCGCGAAGAAACTGAAATCTGCTCTTAGCTTGCTCCAGTCGCCCGCTCCCTTGTCTTTGCGGACCTCCTTAGGATTGAGTCGGGCTTCTGTCCCGTTGTTTATGGCCTCAAGGATCGATATCACCGTCTGTACGGCCGGCGACTCTCCCGCCTGCAGCGAGTCGGCGCTTATGAAGTTGATTTTCCGCTTGGTGTCGGCCTTGAGATTGTAAAGCATTATCCGCTCTATGATCTTGGTGCCCTGCGCGTGGGTGTCGACAAGCACGGCGATCTCGCTCATGTCGTAGCCGCGATCCAGCATGTCGGCTATGAGCGGAGGAATCTCGTCGAAGTGCTGGGGGTAGTCGTCGTCTGAGCCCTTGCCGTCGAAAAGCCGTACGCTGACATAGCCTTTGTCTTCCTTGTGCGATGCCGGCTGCACGGTATTAGAGTAGAGGCTTTCCATGCGCTCTCCGAGCTGGCGCGAGAAGTAGCGGAAAAACAGGTTGTTAAACCTCACTATCCTCAGGCTGCTTCGCCAGTTGGTGTTTTCAGCCGGGGCATTTCCGCATAGTAGGCAGGAGTTTTGAAACTCGTGGGGTACCTTCTCGGTGATTAGGGAAGGGTCGGCGTTGCGAAAGCGGTAGATGCTCTGTTTCGCGTCGCCGATTATTAGATTGTCGTAGTTCTTGCTCTCGCTTTCCAGAAGCAGGGGGCGGAGGTTGTGCCATTGCAGCGCGCTCGTATCCTGAAACTCATCGATAAGGAAATGCTCCAGACGGCTTCCGAGTCGTTCGTAGATGAACGGCGCGTCGTCATCGCCGATTATTCGCTTGAGAATTGAGTTAGTCTCTCCCAGCTCTACGGTGTTGCTGTCGGTCAGGAATAGTCTTGAGTTTCCGCGTACACTCTGCAGAAGGCCTACGAAGGGCATAGTGGCGCGGTAGATGCGCCAGCGGGTCATGCGGTCTGACGAAGCTTCAGTGCGCCACGCGTCGAAGCATTCATACATCTTTTCGGCCAGGGCCTGAATATGATCTTCTACTTGGGTGCCGAGAAGCGGATTCTCCTTTTTCGGATGGAACACTCTTGTAGTGGCTCCTTTTCTGGTGAATTCCGGAATCTTGAACGAGGCTCCGTCTTCGATCGGATGGTCCCAATGCCAGGACTCAGCCATATTCCTTACCCTCGTGGCGAGGTAAGTCCCGGCTGTCTCGTTCATGTCGAGGCCTGCGTCGCGGAAAGCGTCGTGCACCGCCCGCGCGGCCTCGCGCATGCGTGCGAACGCTTCTCGCTGAGGATCTTCGTAATGGTGGCAGAGCTTATGGAAAGTGTTGAAGAAATCGGGATTCTCCATGAAGTAGTCGTCGAGTTCCTCCCTGACGTCTTTGAAGTCTTCCTTGGCCAGGTTACGGCTGGCGTTGAGGATCTCTGCGTAGACGCTGTTGCCGTTCTGATTCCTCTGGAAGATATTCCATCCTTTGCCGGAGTCGGCCTTGTTGGCCATCATGCGTTCCACCCATTCGGCTCCCTGCGAGGAGTTTCCTTCCGTGTCTATTTCGTCGAGCGTGGTGTCGAGTCCCATCTGGGTTACATAGTTGGAGTCGAGCTCGAGCTGATAAGTGTCATCGAGGTCAGCCTCGTAGGCGAATGTGCGCAGCACCGTCTGGAAGAACGAGTCGATCGTGGAGACCTTGAAATCGCCGTAGTCTGTCAGAAGGACCTTTAGGGCATATCTGCAGTGGACGGCTATCTCTTGGGGTGTACAGGCGAATTCTTCTGTGAAGTCCTTCAGATAGTCGATTTTGCTGATGTCGGTCTCCGGAGTCCATGAAGCCAGTGCATTGAGTTTCTCCACTATGCGGAGTTTCATCTCGTTGGTGGCCTTGTTGGTGAAGGTTATTGCCAGTATCCGCTGAAGCGACTCGCGCAGTGAGCGTATGGGCCGCAGACGTCTCCGTCCCGACCCGTCATAGTCTGAGATATAATACTCTATGAATTTTTTCGCCAGCGTGTATGTCTTACCGGATCCGGCGGAGGCCCTTTGAAGCTGTAGCATAAACTCACCCTTTGACCTTGAATCCCATTTCCTTAAGAAGTCGGACTACGTCCGCCTTTCGGTCACCCTGAATGAGAATCTCGCCTCCTCGTGCGCTCCCCCCGCTGCCAAGTTTCTTCTTGAGTGTGTGTGCTATCTCGTCTACCTCATCGTCCGAAATCTCGAAGCCTTCGATGATGGTTGCGGTCTTTCCTCCGCGTCCTTTCTTCTCTATGAGGACATGGAGAGGGGATTTCTGGCAGAGCACATCGGACTGAGTCCTCAGCACAGAGTTATCTTCTGGAGTGTCATTGGAGGCTTCTCCTTCAGGGAGGCCTGATAGTGAGGCAAGCGCGTCTTTCCAGTCCATGCTATATATTTATTACTTACAACTTAAAACAGACAGCTGATCGCTGATTGCTGACAGCTAATAGCTGATTGCTGATAGCTGACTGCTGACAGCTTATAGCTTCTCCCTTATCTCCTTCACGCTCATGCACCGCGCGGAGAGTTCTCCGTTTGTATCGTAGATGAAGAATGTCGGCAGCTGCCCTACATTGTATTGAGTGAAGACACGGTCCTGTCCTGCAGAAGGATCGAGCACTGTGGTCCAGGGAAGATTGGATGCGGCTTCGCGCCATCCATACTGGTCGCGGTCGGGGCTTACGTTATATATGTCGATACGTCCCGCCTTATAGAGCTCTGCGAGCTGGCGGTTGATCTCTGGGGTCGTGCCGTCGCGCATCACGGTGAATGCCACTACTACGGGTTTCCCCTTGCCAACCTGGTCGGTGAGCTTCCTCTCCACTCCGTTCTCGTCGTTGAGCGCGATATCGAGCACCTTGATTTCCTCAGCGTTTATGATGGTGCGTATTCCGTTCTTGTCGTTGTGGTGGCGCTGAGCCGCCTTGGCGAGGTTGAGGAGGAACGGGGTGTGCGCGTCATCGGGGCGGAATTGGTT
>JAIDTS010000471.1 GCA_029060585.1 Muribaculaceae bacterium | reverse complement strand
GTCTTATCATCATTAGAAGACAGGCAGGAGGTGGGATAAACGTTCTTGCCGTACTGACCGAGGGGAGTCTCAGCCTGATAAACAGTCACAGGACCTGAGAATGTATAAGTGAACACAGCCTGCTCCGGCTCGCTAATCACTATCGAATATGGAGCGGGCTGAATATCGAGAAGCTCGATTTCGGAATATTTGTATCCTTCAACCTTGCCGGCGAAGTCGAATGTGGCTCTACCCACAATCTTGTAGGGCTCACCATCAGAGTTCGCCTCGTCCTTACCGTTATAAAAGACGAACTCAGCAGAATAGATGTGTTCCTGATAGAACTTGTATTCGCCC
Organism: Muribaculaceae bacterium; assembly: GCA_029060585.1. Next base: position 5,430 of record JAIDTS010000471.1, on the reverse strand, counting down.
ACGACTTCCCATGAAATCGGAGAGCTGTCGCCGAGTTCACGGCCCACGGTGAAATTGGAAGAAGTAATGAGCACCTCGCCGGTAGTGACGTCTGTCACAGTGAGTTTCGTAAAACCTATGGCATCGTTGTGGTTAGTATTGAGGGTCACCACCTGATCGTTCCAGATGGCCTGATCCTGCGAGAGTTCCGGAGTAATCGAAAGCACATCGAAATCATCGAACATCGCGGGTGAATTGGCAGGATCATTGAGAGTATATGGAGTCTTTACCTCATCACTCTTCTCGCCGGCTTCGTTGACAAGCATGCCCTCCGGGAACAGGAGCGTATACTCTCCGTTAGACTTGATGGAAGAGCTATTGAAACTATATGTGAACGAATTCGGATCAAATCCCCAGGGATTCTGGTCGCCGGAAACTGCTTTAACTTCATTGCCATTCTCATCAATCCAGACAGGCATCACGTCGGTCTTGGTCACCCCGTCGACCGAACTATTGAAGCTAACACTCTGCATAAAATAGAGGTCCTGGATATCAGCAATGGGGTTCGGATAGAGGTTCAATGGCGTCCATTCGAAAGCGGAAGCCTGCGCGAAAGTCGCCGCCGCAGCAGCAACCATAAGTAAAGATTTTACTTTCATAGGCGTTTTCATTATTTGATTACAATCTTTTTACCATTTGAAACATAGATTCCCTTCTGAAGACGTTCGAGATCTGAAGAGTCGGCATCGTGAACGACAATACGTCCGTGCATGTCATAGACATCGTGGCCTACGGCCACCGTCATAGCATCAACCGCATCATCTTCCGGCTCCACGGTATATACAAGAGTGAAGTCGGGGTTATAGAAGCCACGTTTACCTTCAGTTACAGCAAATGTCTCGTCGACAATCACACCCTGGGGGAAAACTATAGAGTATACTCCAGCCTTAGCCACAGGCTCCTCTAACAGCACGGCTACAACCTTGATATCTTCCGAATCGCTTTCGAGCAGAGCCTTAGCCACAGGCTCATCCTCTCCCTCCACATAAACATCGACGGATGAAACCACCGGCACAGCCGTCTCCGAATAAATGACACGGATATCGGAAATCGATGTCACAACCGAGCCCGGCTGCGGCTCAACTGACTCATAGACTAATGTATCCCGTATTTCGGGAACGGCACCGACTGTACATTCCCACTCATAGCGGAAACAAGAATCTACTTCAGAGCCATAATTGCCCTGCAGGGGATATCCGTCGAGATCGCGTGCATAGATAGAAATCACAAGTGTACCATCAAGGTCGAGCACATATTCGCTTTCGGAAAGGTCGAGTGTCCATACGGTCCGATCCTCATTCGAAGATAGACAAGACGCAGGATATTCCAGAGTCTGCCCGTCCTCAAGAGGAGTGACAACCTTATATACATCAACGGGACCCGAGAACGAGTATACAAACAGAGCCTGCGCAGGATCGGATATAACCACCTCGGGCTCCGGAGTCACTCCAACGAGTGAATAAAGAGAATATGTGCGTCCTGAAACGCTGAAAGAAGAAGACACAGCAAGACTGCGTTTCTGATCCGACTCATTTCCGACAAGGAACGCACCTTGACCGAACGAAACGGAATATTTTCCCTTAGTCTCGAGGCAAAGAGGCTGCAAAGCGGACTCGCCTGAAGGAATCCACCATGAAAAACGCACCGCGTCAGCCTGCTCAGCATCCGAGGATTCCACATAGCCGAGTTGTCCGATCTCCTTACCGTCTTCATCAAGGACAGCACCCGAGCCCCATGCCCAAGAAAGCGGAAGTCCGTCGACCGACCTTACGGTGATTTCCGTGAGGGTCTCGACCTCCGAATCCATAGCCGGACTCGCGACAGCTACCGCGCGGCTGCCCAAAATGCAATCCCATTCATAGCGGAAGCAGGAATTCTCCTTGTCGCCATAATTTCCCTTAAGCTGGAGACCATCGAAGTCGCGTGCATAAACGGATATCAAAAGCGCACCGTCGAGATTTCTCACATATTCATTGCCGGAAAGGTCGAGTGTCCAAACAGTCTTGTCAGCATTTGAAGATAGGCAGGATGTCGGATATTCCTCGATAGACCAATCTGCCTTCTGAGAGACAGCCTTATATATTTCCACGGGTCCGGAGAAGGAGTATTTAAAAACTGCCTTGTCTGGGCTTGAGACAGTGAATAATCCGGGGGTAGGCTCCACACTCTCAAGAGAGAATGGCGAATATGTATATTCCGGCACGGAACCTGAGAACTGATATGACACACGACCAACCTCAGGCGCATCACCGGGCTGCCCCCCCAGCTCGCCGGAACCATTATAGAATATAAATTCGGCATTGTATCTATGACCTTGCAGGAATTTATATGATCCCGGAACAGACCAAGAGATTTCAGAAGAATTTCCAGGTGCACGGCCAGTAGACGAATTGTTTGACCTCAAAACATACTGTCCGGAGGTCTGATCGGTAACAACGAGCGTCACGAGCCCTATGGCATCGTTGCAGTTGGTATTTAGGGTCACTGTCTGCCCAGACCATTCTCCTTGAGTCTGCTGAAGATCCGGATATACAGAAAGAACCTTGAAATCATCGAAAGAAGGGGGCACCTCTCCTCCCGTCGAGATCCGGAAAGAAGAGGAGACGCTGCGGGACTGTCCTGAGTCAGAATCGGAGCCGGTGAAGAAACACCCGTGGCTGAAATAGACCGTATAGGCTCCTTCCTCTGAAATGTCAAGGAGTTGCGGAGAGGAAGCACCGGCTGGAATCCACTGTGTAAACGACACTTCAGATGAAGACATGGCATTGCTGGAGTCCATGTAAAGGCGACCAAGCTGTCCGTCGGCCTCGCTGCTGACAGTAGCCGTCCCCATCCAAGACCAACTTAATGAAGAGCCATCAACGGACTTGACGGTGACTCTCGAGAGTTTGTCAAGCGTAGAACCAGCAAGGGGAGTCACGACCGAAAGCTGCACTGCTCCGAGCTCACACTCCCACTCATACTGGAAGCATGAGTTTTCCTCACTTCCTTCGTTGCCCTGCACCTGAGATCCATCGGCATCGCGGACATATACATTTATAATAACAGTAGAGTTCTGCGAAGCGATGAAAGAATCCTTAGACAGATCAAGGGTCCAGACGGTCTTGTCCTCATTTGAAGAAATGCAAGACTGCGGATAGACCTTAACGCCCGCCGACCCAAGAGGTGTCTCCGCCTTATAGAGCGATACGGGTCCGGAGAATGTATAAGTAAACACAGCATCAGCGGGCGAAGATATAAGAGAGACGCCCGGCACCGGAGTGACCTCCACAAGGGAGACCGGGGAATACGCATAGGGCTCCACCTTACCGACGAATGAGAACGAGGCGCGGTCGACCACGGCAGTAGGCTCGCCCATAGAGCCATACTGATCGCGACCATTGTAGAAAACGAAATCAGCGCGGTATTCATGGCCCTCATAAAACTTATAGTTTCCCGCCACATTCCAAGCTACCGGGGATCCATATCCGAGACCACGTCCGGAAGCAAAGTTGCTTGAAAGCGCGAGGCTCTCTCCCGCAGTCACATCGAAAAGCTGAAGAGTAGTGAGTCCGATGGACTCGTTATGATTGGTGCTAACAGAAACACGCTGGTCGTTCCAGACACCCTGAGGTTCGGAGAAGTCCGGGGAAACGGAAACCACCTTAAAATCCTCGAACATCGGCGGAGCGAGCTCATTTACATCGAAAGAGAACTGCCATTCGAGCTTATCGCTCCTCTCCCCAGCCGAGTTCACAAGCAGTCCTTCCGGGAAAAGCAGCGTGTACTCTCCGTTGCTCTTGAAATCCGCCATACTGAATAGATAAGTGAACTCCTCGGGATTCCAACCGTTAGGGTCCTTTATACCCGAACGAGCGGCAATCTCATTGCCGTCCTCATCGATCCAAACCGGCAGGACCTCGGTCAGAGCAGGACCCTCCACACCATTACACAGGAAAGTCAAATTCTCGACAGCAAATGATGAAGTCACATCAAAAGCCGGATTTGGATTCTGAATCGTGGGTTGCCACGCAAAAGGGAAAACATCAACGGCAGCCGCGGTCAAGGCCACGGCTGCGAGCAAAGTTTTGAGACGTTCCGGTGTCATGGTGAAAAATTTCACTTAAAAATCGTTTTCTTTCCGTTTGAGATATAGATGCCTTTAGAAGGCCTGATGACTCTCCGGCCCATAAGGTCGAAGACAGGAGCGTCGGCGTCTTCCGTCGCCACCGCATCAACTCCAGAGCCTTCAGATTTGTAGCGGACGAATATATCAGAGTTATGGTCAAGGCCATCGGCACATTGGAGGCCACCGAAAGAGACAGTAATCTCAGAGTCGGGATCAGGATTCATTGCCGGCGCGGCGAGATAATAGAGCAACGCGTCGGAAGAGTAAGAATCTTTCTCCACCCTAAGATCCGAATAAGGCACACTTGCCACTGCGGGGGCTCCATCCTTCATGAAGGAGAAGTCTACCGAATCAAACGCAATCTGGGCAGCGTTGAGCACCCAAATCTCCATTTCAGCACCTGGAGAGAGCACGCTCCCTGCTGCGGGCATCCAGTCGGCCGCAATGCTATAAGATATAGTCTTGAAGTTATAGCTGTAGCCGAACGAATAGGGGCTTGCAGACTGACCGGTCAGCACATACTGACCGTCGGGACCCTTAATGTTGGAAACAATAAGCACAATTGAGTTCTGAGGAGTTATGCCAGGCACCATCTCCTCGGGGAACCGCTTGACACCCTGCAGGTCGACATAAAGAGTATTACCATCTACACTCACGGGGGGATTCTCGAAATACATACCGGCCTCGACATTATCCTGGTCGCCATACTGAATCTCGGCAACTGGATGACAATCGGGACCGAGGTCGCCGCTAAACACGAGGCTCACGATACCCTTATCTCCTCCGGGGAGATAATAAGACAGGAAATCAGTGACACCACTATTGGGAGTACCGCTTTCCCTGAGGAGTTCCAGCGGCTTGGCAGCCATCTTATATTTCAGCACGAGTTTACCCGGGCCATCGCCAAAATCAGGACGGTTTGACGAATCATATTCATCACGAATTCCCGTAAGAGAAAGTGTGAGTATGTCGCCTTCATTTATCTTGCCTTCGCGATACCACTGCATGAGAGTATTGAACCAGTTAACGGTCATGCGTGAATCCACGACAAGCGGAGTCAGCTCCGCCGACATGTCATTGATCTCAAGCTTGCATTTGCTGCACTTTATCGAGAGATTGAAAGCGAGTTCGGCACTATAGGATGAGCTTAGGGAGACAACATCATCAGGAGACGGGGTGATGGAGCCAACCTCAATCTGCTCCTTACCCACTACAAACCGGAACGAACCTTCAGCAATGGGCGCAGGGTTGTAGAAATACACCGTCTCACCCTTGTTGACGGC
>JAIDTS010000470.1 GCA_029060585.1 Muribaculaceae bacterium | reverse complement strand
GTCTATGGTGGGTCTCTGAGAAAGAGTGAGGGCTTTTAAATGAAAGAGCCGTGGTAAGAGAGACAGAACTTGCCTCTACATCTTGCATATATCTGAAAAAAATTGTAATTTTGCATACTGATTAAAACATATCAGCATGGAGACAAAATACATTTTTGTTACGGGAGGCGTGGTCTCTTCACTCGGAAAGGGAATCATATCCTCATCTCTTGCCTGTCTGCTAAACGCACATGGCTATCGGGTCACTATCCAGAAATTTGATCCATACATCAACATCGATCCCGGAACACTGAATCCTTACGAACACGGAGAATGCTACGTTACAGAAGACGGCCATGAAGCCGATCTTGACTTGGGACATTACGAGCGGTTTACGAATGTACCGACATCTCGCGCAAACAACGTGACTACCGGAAGGATCTACAAGAATGTCATTGAAAAGGAGCGTCACGGCGACTATCTGGGCAAGACCGTGCAGATCATCCCCCACATCACCGATGAGATCAAACGCAACGTCAAGCTTCTCGGCGACACGGGAAAATTTGATTTCATCATAACGGAGATCGGCGGCACAGTAGGCGACATAGAATCACTCCCCTTCCTCGAGGCCGTGCGCCAGCTTCGCTGGGAACTTGAGGACAGCGCCCTCTGCGTGCATCTTACATATGTGCCTTATCTCCACGCTGCAAAGGAGCTTAAGACAAAGCCGACGCAGCATTCAGTGAAGCAGCTGCAGCAGCTTGGAATCCAGCCGGACGTGCTTGTGCTGCGCACGGAACACGACATTCCTGAAGGAATGAGGGCCAAGATAGCTCAGTTCTGCAACGTCGGCAAAGATGCCGTCATACAGTCGCTCGACTGCCCGAGCATATATGAAGTGCCGCTTATGCTCCACAGCCAGAACATGGACGAGATAGTTCTGCGCAAGATGCACGTGCCTACCTACGGCGAACCGCTCATGAAACCCTGGCTTGATTTCGTAGAAAAGATCAAGACCGCCGAAAAGGTGGTGACAATTGGCCTCGTAGGAAAATACGTAGAACTTCAAGACGCATATAAATCGATCAACGAATCGCTCTTTCAGGCTGCCACATACTGCCATCACAAGCTAAACCTGAAATATATCCACAGCGAGAAACTGACCAACGAGAATGTAGCGGAGATGATGGCCGGACTTGACGGCGTCATCATAGCTCCTGGATTTGGAAACAGAGGCATAGAAGGTAAGTTTGTCGCATTGAAATGGAGCAGGGAGAATGACATTCCTACTTTCGGCATCTGCCTCGGAATGCAGTGTATGGTGATAGAGTTCGCTCGCAACGTACTCGGTTATGCGGACGCCAACAGCGTGGAGATGGATCCATCCACGAAGCACAACGTCATAGACATGATGGAGGAGCAGAAGCATATTTCCGACATGGGAGGCACCATGCGTCTCGGAGCCTATGACTGCCACCTTGCACCCGAAAGCCTCGCAGCCGAGGCATACGGAAAAAGCGACATCCGCGAACGTCACCGTCACCGTTATGAGTTCAACGACTCCTACCGAAAGGAATTCGAAGCGGCAGGAATGCGGTGTTCTGGAGAGAATCCACAGTCCGGACTGGTGGAAGTAGTAGAGATTCCGGGCAAACGCTGGATGGTAGGCACCCAATATCATCCTGAATATTCAAGCACAGTGCTGAATCCGCATCCGCTATTCATGTCGTTTATGAAAGCGGCAATAAAATACCATGATGAAAAGGAATAAAAGAATTATATTCACGACGGCATCAGCCCTGTGCATGCTGTCGGCTTTCGCTGCCGAGCCGTTCTGGCTTGGCGGCGACATATCCGGCACCACCGCTGACGAAGCCCGCGGACACTTCACTAAAGACCGTGACGGCAAGGTGACCGAAACCACACAGCTGATGAAAGACTACGGCATGAACGCAACGCGTCTTCGCGTCTGGGTAGATCCCAAGGACGGATTCTGCTCTCCTGAAGACGTGCTTAAGATGGCCAAGAGATCGCAGGAACTCGGCATGCCGGTTATGATCGACTTCCATTATTCCGACTGGTGGGCGGATCCGGGTAAACAGAATCCCCCGGCCGCATGGTTTGGGCTAAACGTAGATGAGACCGCCAAAGCGCTTGCCGACCATACCCGATCT
>JAIDTS010000047.1 GCA_029060585.1 Muribaculaceae bacterium | reverse complement strand
CATGAAGAAATAGAAGATCACGATCATCGCCACGATCATTAGCATGCCGCTAAGACCACTGCCACCTCCGGCAGCTTGAAGAAGAATTGAATTCATATGTATTTGTTTTATGTGTTATTTTCTTAGTTTGCCACTATCTTTGAGATTGCTGATCACCCTTGCAAGGAGGCCATTGATGAAAGAACCACTCTTACCTGAAGAGTAGCACTTAGCAATCTCGATATACTCGTTGAGAGAAGCCTGAATAGGAATTTTTGGAAAATTGAGTATCTCAGCAATAGCAGTCTCCATAATAATCACATCCATGTAAGCCAGACGATCCGACTCCCAGTGTTCAGTATTCAGTGCCTCGTCAATATATCCACGGTAGACAGCATTGTTTTTAACTGTGATCTCGAAGAGCTCCCTTCCAAACCTTGCATCTTCATCATCCTTATACATTGGAAGTACGGGATCGTCTATCGTGCTATCCGGATCAGACGCCTTCTCCTCAAATCTTCTGAAAGTCTTAATTACGAACTCTCCCATAATGTCAAGATCGTCATTCCAGAAAACAGACATTGTCTCAAGAATCTCGAGGAAATTCGGATCTGCGAGAATAATATTTCTCATAGCTTTCCTCCAGAACTCGCAATCTTCGTGAAGGTCGCTCACCGGATCATCCATATACTCCTTATAGAGGTCGGACTCCAGAATTTTCTTGAGCAAATGACGTACAAGTTCGCGGTCCTGCTCAAGCCAAGATATCTTCTTCTTTTTAGCAAACTCCTTGATAGTTTCGTTGTCATTAAGAAGTTTGACAAGTTCATTATCTATGAATTTCGGATTAGGATTCATATCCTCCGAGCTTGCAAGGTAACGGTGTCGTCGTTCGTCAAGTTCCACTTCCCTCTGATAGGTGATTTCAATAGGAAGCATCAGAAGTCGGAAATATAGCTCACGGGCTTTTTCAAGACTCACCTTAAGATCTTCGAGGCCGTCAGTAATATTGTCTTGGCTGGAAGCGAATTCACTGAAAGTCTGAGCAATCATTTCCTTAGCTCTATCGAGACCGCGAAGAGAATAGCTGTCTCGTAGACACCTCTGCGAGCCCACGAGACGCTCATGAAT
>JAIDTS010000469.1 GCA_029060585.1 Muribaculaceae bacterium | reverse complement strand
ACGCTGATACCTATGATCGCCATCCCCGTGGCATTGATCGGAACGTTCTTCCTCCTCTACATCTTCGGCTTCACCATCAACCTTCTGACCCTTTCCGCCCTCGTGCTTGCGATCGCGATCGTGGTCGACGACGCGATAGTCGTGGTGGAGGCAGTGCACGCCAAGCTCGACCAGGGCTACAAATCGGCACGTAAGGCCTCCATCGACGCCATGAGCGAGATCGGCTCCGCGCTTGTCTCCATCACACTCGTGATGATGCTCGTGTTTATTCCCGTTTCATTCCTGAGCGGAACATCCGGTATCTTCTACCGTCAGTTCGGCCTGACAATGGCCATGGCGATCGGCCTAGCGGCCATCAACGCGCTCACCCTCTCGCCCGCCCTCTGCGCCCTCTTCCTCAAGCCCCACAAAAGGGAAGAAGGAGACGAGGATCCATTAGGAGGCTATGACGTCGAGAAACCGAAGGAGGCGAAAAAGGAAAAAATGAATTTCCTTCAGAAGTTCTTCTATTGGTTCAACGTCACCTTCGACGCATTGCTGTCAAAATATAAGGTAGCTGTAAAATGGTTTATCAACCACAAGATCATATCATTCTGTACGGTCGCTGCCGCAATCGGAATCCTCGTATGGATGATGAACATCACACCGACCGGTCTCGTACCTACCGAAGACACCGGCACAATCATGGGCGCCGTCACCATGCCGCCGGCCACATCGCAGGAGCGTACACAGGCCGTCATGGACGAGATGGACTCTATCGTAGGCTCGATACCTGAGGTCAAGAGCCGCACCGCCATCACGGGCTACTCCTTCATTGGAGGCCAGGGCAATACATACGGCTCCTTCATCATCAAGCTCAAGCCATGGGACGAGCGTAAGAAACCAGGGCAATCGGCATCCGGAGTCCTTCAGCAGCTCTTCGCGAAAAGCTCCGTGATCAAAGACGCCAACATTATGTTCTTTCAGCCGCCTATGATCTCCGGCTATTCAGCCACCAACGGTTTCGAACTAAAGCTCGAGGACAAGACGGGTGGTTCGCTCGACGACTTCTTCGCCGTCTACCAGAAATTCATCGGGGCTCTCAACGCGCAGCCCGAAATCCAGATGGCCTATTCAACCTTCAACCCCACTTTCCCCCAGTATCTCGTCGAGATCGACGTGCCGAAAGTGAAGCAGGCTGGTCTGACGCAGAGCGCTATCCTCTCGACCCTGCAGGGATATTACGGTGGTATGTATATCTCCAACTTCAACTCCTACGGAAAGCTCTACCGCGTCATGATGCAGGCGTCCCCGGATGCCCGCGTCAGCCCCGAAACCCTGAAGCAGATCAAGGTGCGCAACGGCAACGAGATGGCTCCTATCGACAACTTCGTGCATCTAAAGAGAATCTACGGCCCGGACATCATCAACCGCTTCAACATGTTCACCTCTATCAACGTCACCGGAACTCCGGCCCCGGGATATTCCTCCGGCCAGGCTCTGCAGGCGATCTCAAGAGTAGCGGAGGAGACGCTTCCGCGAGGATTCGACTTCGAATACTCCGGCATGAGCCGCGAGGAGGCTTCGGGAAGCAGCGGCAGCACGGGCACGATCTTCATCCTGATCCTCGTCTTCGTCTACCTTATCCTCTCGGCGCAGTATGAAAGCTATCTTCTTCCCTGGGCGGTAATCCTCTCCGTGCCGTTCGGCCTGATG
>JAIDTS010000468.1 GCA_029060585.1 Muribaculaceae bacterium | reverse complement strand
GGATATTGGTGCCGTAAGCCACAGCCTTATTCTTGACGTATTTGTTTGTATACGCTATTCTGTCTACATTGGTAGGAGGAATTATATAGTTTGAAAGGGCGAATGTCAGGGCTGCGATTATGGCGGCTCCCATCATGTAGGGTCTCAGAAGGCGCCGGAATGTGATACCGCTTGAGAGCATCGCGATGATCTCTGAATTGTCGGCGAGTTTGGTCGTGAAGAAAATCACGGATATGAATACAAACAGAGGCGACAGCTGATTGGCAAAATAGGGGAGGAATGAAGCGAAATAATCGAAGAGCGTCTCCTTGATCGGGGCTGTCAGAAAGGCATCAAGTTTCTCTGTGGTGTCAAACATTGCTATGACCAGAAGTAGCAGTGCTGTGGCAAGAAAATAGGTGCCCAGAAATTTTCCGAGTATATATCTGTCGATTATCGGAAGTGGATTGCGAAACTTGAATCTGAATCCCTTGCTCTTTTTCTTACCTTTTGCCTCTTCCTCCGGCATCTGCTCTCCTGGTTCGGCCGGATTTTCCGTTTCACCTCCACCGGAGTTTAGTCCCTCCTGCACGGATGTGACCGAAACGACCTCTTCATTAGAAGAAGTCATCTCATCCAGATATGATTCAACGTTTTCCTCAGCCATCCTCTATACTATTCCGAAGAATTTTTATTTCCAGTTAATATTCACATTCGAGTGGTCACTCGTTCTGTCATATCCTTCTTCCATGCCGGGAAGTCGCCTGCCTCGATATGTTTTCTCGCTTCGCCTACCAGCCATAGATAGAATCCAAGGTTGTGGATGCTCGCTATCTGCATGGCCAGAAGTTCGTTTGCGATGAAGAGATGCCTTACGTACGCTTTAGAGTAGGCCTCATCCACATATGTCGCTCCTCCGGGATCCAATGGAGAGAAGTCGTCGGCCCATTTCCGGTTGCGCATGTTCATAATGCCGTTGCGGGTGAAAAGCATGCCGTTGCGTCCGTTGCGTGTAGGCATCACGCAGTCCATCATGTCGACGCCCCTGTCGATGGCTTCCAAAATATTGGCGGGAGTCCCGACTCCCATGAGGTAGCGGGGACGGTCGTCGGGAAGGATCTCATTGACGATCTCGATCATCTCATACATTTTTTCCGTCGGTTCTCCTACGGCAAGGCCTCCAATGGCATTGCCGTCTGCATCCAGATCGGCAATGAACTTTGCGGATTCCTTTCTGAGATCAGGATATACGCATCCCTGCACTATAGGGAAGAACGTCTGTCGGTATCCGTATATACCTTCTGTTTCCTTATATCTCTTCCAACCTCTCTCAAGCCAACGTGTTGTCAGGCCTAACGAGCGTTTGGCATACTCGTAGTCTGCGTCGCCGGGAGCGCATTCGTCAAGGGCCATCATTATGTCGGCTCCTATGATGCGCTGGATGTCTACAGTACCCTCGGGGGTAAAAAGATGCTTGCTCCCGTCGATATGACTCCTGAAATGCGCACCTTCTTCCGTCAGCTTGCGGTTGCCTGAAAGTGAGAATACCTGAAAACCGCCGGAATCGGTCAATATCGGTCGGTTCCATCCGATGAATTTGTGCAGGCCGCCAGCCTCACGTAGGATTTCCAGACCTGGACGAAGGTAGAGATGGTAGGTATTTCCCAGGATTATCTGAGCCTGTATATCTTCTTTGAGTTCGTGCTGGTGCACAGCCTTGACGCTGCCGACAGTGCCGACCGGCATGAAGATGGGAGTCTTTATCTCGCCGTGGGCGGTCGTAATAAGGCCTGCCCTGGCTTGTGTGCCGGGGCAGGTATGTTCAAGCTTGAAGTCGAGTGCTCTCACTTTATGATGCCGTGCTTTTTGAATACCTTTTCTATGGCTTCAAGCGAGCGGGTCACCTGTTCTTTTGTGTGTGTGGCCATCAGGGAGTAGCGAATCAGTGTGTCCTGAGGTGCTACCGCGGGCGATACGACAGGATTTACGAATACTCCCTCTTCAAGAAGGTCGCGGGTGACAGCGAAGGTCTTATAGTCGTCGCGTATGAAGAGAGGTATGATAGGAGTGGATGTGTGGCCGATCTCGCAACCCATTGCGCGGAAGTTCTCGAGAGCATAGTTGGTGATGTCCCAAAGATGCTTCTGACGTTCTGGCTCGCTCAGCATGATGTCCATGGCAGCAAGCGCTGCGGCAGTGGAAGCCGGTGTGATTGATGCCGTAAAAATGTAGCTTCTTGAATGATGGCGCAGGAAATTGGTGATTTCCTTGTCTGTCGCGATGAATCCTCCGAGTGAAGCGAAAGACTTCGAGAATGTGCCCATGATCAGGTCGACATCTTTAGTAAGGCCGAAATGGTTCACAACACCGCGACCTCCTTCTCCGAATACTCCTATTCCGTGAGCTTCGTCTACCATCAGGCTTGCGTCGTATTCTTTTGCAAGCCTTACCATTTCAGGAAGATTCGCCACATCGCCTTCCATTGAGAAGACGCTGTCTGTCACAATCAGCTTCACGCTTTCCGGCTTGCATTTCTTGAGGGCAGCCTCAAGGCTATCCATGTCGTTGTGCTTGTATTTCAGAGGCTGGGAGAAAGAGAGTCTTCTGCCTTCCACAATGGAGGCGTGGTCCTGTTCGTCGCATATCACGTAGTCTTCCCTTCCGGTCAGAGTGCTTACGACTCCAAGATTTGTTCCGAAGCCGGTGGAATAGACAATGGCGTCGTCTTTGCCGACATAGTCGGCGATTCGGGCCTCAAGTTCCTTGTGTATGTCAAGTGTGCCGTTGAGGAACGGGCTTCCAGCCATTCCGGTGCCGTACTTTTTAGTGGCTTCTACTGCAGCTTCGATGACTTTAGGATGGTTGGTCAGTCCCATGTAGGAGTTGGATCCGAACATCAGGACCTTCTTGCCGTTCATGAGAACCTCTGTGTTCTGCTCACTCGAGATGGGGCGGAAATATGGATATACACCCGCGGCTTTTGCTTTCTGCGGGGCATCGTATTGCGATAGCTTTTCCTGTAGTTTCTTCATATTTTTAGCTGTTGTCGCCTCTTGCGGCGGACCCTATTTGAGGATATAGTTCTCTTAGAGTGCAAAATTACTAAAAATATCTTAATATTACGTTATTTTTTGTTATTTTTTTTGATTTTGTCACTTCTGACACAGTACTTGTCATAGATTTTAACGCTTGTTATATTATTT
>JAIDTS010000467.1 GCA_029060585.1 Muribaculaceae bacterium | reverse complement strand
GAATCCAAAATGTAGCTTCAGGGCTTTCCTGAGGATTTCGGGGTCTGTCATTGTCGTCAAGGATTGAGGAGCGGACGGGCCGCTTGGTGTTACATACACAAAATTACAGATTTTTTTTGAATCCGCAAATATTTTCCTCAAAAAATTTCATTCGCCCCTATTGGTAGGGACGCACGGCCCGTGCGTCCGCTTCCTAAAACTGAAAGCTGAAAGCTGATTGCTAATTGCAGAAAGCTGATCGCTGATCGCTGATTGCTGATCGCTGATCGCTGATAGCTGATAGCTGATCGCTGATCGCTGATAGCTGATAGCTGATCGCTGATCGCTGATAGCTGACCGCTGACCGCCGAATACTCAATATGCAAAATTAGGGATAAAATAGCGGAAAGGGATGCAGGATTTCGACAAAAAGATGTCACAAAATCGACTAAACGAAAGGCGTGGGGCCCGTCGCAGGTCCCACGCCTTAGGAAATCTATGATGGTTGAGTATTAATTGCGCAGATATACTGTCTTCACGGTCTCGCCGCTGCGGATGATGTAGATGCCTGACTGGAGCTCCTTCAGCTCGGCTGCGGTGCAGGCGCGCTTGAGAAGGATACCCTGCTGGGTGTATACGTCAAACGTAGTGTCGTCGCCGACAGAGATGCCGAATACTGAGTCCGTATCAGCCTCGCTTACGGTCACGTGGCATTCTGCGGATACTCCGGAGCCGTCGAATACCTGTGCCGTAACGACAGCCTCGCCAACTCCTACTGCGGTCATGACGCCCTTGGAGTCTACCGTGACTACTGATTCGTCGCTCGATGACCAGTAGATGCGTTGATTGGTTGCGTAGACAGGTGATATCTCAGCTTCGAGCTGGAGAGTCTCGCCTACCTTGGCAGCCCAGTCGTCGGTAGAGAGTTCGATGCTCTCGGCGAGTACAGGAAGGTCGGGACGTCCGCGAGACAGCACGATGACCTGACAGTCTGCGGAAACTCCGGAACCGTCGGCAGCAGTAGCCGTGATGACGGCCGCACCCTGTGCTACAGCGGTCACGTTGCCGTAGGCGTCGACAGTAGCGACGCTCGGGTCATCTGAGCTCCAGATTACGGTTGCGTCTGTAGCGTCATAAGGCCATACGCTGGCGGTAAGCTGCGAGGTTTCACCCTCCTTAATTATTAAGTTGGTAGTCGACAGAGTGATGGATTCTACGAGTGTCGGAGGATCGGATACGATGCAGGTTCCAGTGACTCCTGATCCGTCGGTAGCTGTAGCGGTGATCACTGCGTATCCGTGTCCGACAACGGTCACGTAACCGTACTGGTCAACGATAGCAACAGACTCGTCGCTTGAAGACCATTCAAGCTGCTGGAATGTAGCGTCTTCCGGCATTACGGTTGCGCTTACCCATACTGTCTGTCCGAGATACTCATCGATATCGATGTAATCGGGATCAAGTGTAATCTCGCTTACAGGAACAAGGTCAATGACGTTGACATCGGCACGAGCCTGACCTATCCATAGACCGTCGGAAGTTCGGACATCGGCGTAAACTACAGCATCGCCATAATTTACTGGTGTAATCAGACCGTCTGAAACTTTCAGCACGTTCTCATACCAATCATCGGTCCACCAACTGATGGAAACATCAAGACCTTCGGGAATTTCGAGGACTTCCAGCTGACGGGTCTGGTCTATACCCATAACGACGTTTGGTTCGTTCATCGTAGGATTAGCACAAATCACTTCGCATTTTGCTGTTGCTCCATTGGGAGCGGTTGCGGTGATGGTTGCAGTGCCTACACCCTGGTAGACGAGCTGGATCCAAGAGCCATTATCATAGAAGCTGACTACGCTGTAGTCAGAAGATTCCCATGTTATATCAGACTCCTCTCCGGCCGGGAATATCACCTGTATATCATTCCAGGATCTGGGGGTCATAACTACCTGAGTCTTGTTGAGTGCTATGGTTCCGGACGAGGGGCATACGATAACGTGGATCTCATCGTAATACTGATTGTCGTTGAGTGAATACCTTGCTCTTATATAGGTCTCACCCGGTGCTACACCTGCCACCAGACCTTCCGGAGTCACGGTAGCGACATTCTGATTATCAGATTCAAATGTAACGGTATTCAGAATCTCTTCCGGATTTGCCTCAATCTCAAGCTGAGCCGTTTCACCGATAGTGACCGACATCTCGGTGGCATCTTTTTCACCGTAGTAAATGTTCAGACCCTCGACAGAAATATTTCCTGAAACGGTCAGACCGTTGGGGGTGGTGCCGGTAAAGGCAGTCGAACCGAGACTACGGCCGACAGCTACCCAACGATAGTCGTTCTTGTTCGCCTCCTCATTCCAATAATAGCTGCGGGCAATATACACTACGTCAGGATTGTCATATGTCCACTCCATATCTCGGTTGATATCGTCTCCGTCAGGAGTGAATACCAGATTCAGAGCCACCTCGCTGCCGTTTATAACCTTGATGTCCTGATCCAGCAGGGTGACGCTTTCGGGATAGTTGTCTACCACGACCCTAATATCTCCGCTCCAACTATAGCCCCACGGATTTTCTGAATAGACATTGATCCAGGTGCTACCAAGGCTATGGGCCGTGACGATACCTTCCTCATCAACGGTTGCCACTTCCTCGTTACTACTTTCATAAACGAAAGTCACGTTGGTCACTTCAGGAACGGTAGTGAATTCAAGTTTAGCAGACTCATCCGGTGAGAGGTACAGAGCATCTTTGGGGAATATTACCTGATCGACACGAGTTTTCACCACTACTTCAATTTCCACAGTAAGGCCGTTGACTGTCGTTCCTGTGATAGTTGTATTGCCACCCTTCAGGCCGCGCACACGGTAGACGCCGTATTCGGTGTATACCTCGGCGATCTCGGGATCGGCTACGGTCCAGGTCATTTCACGGTTGACATATTCGTCATCCGGATCGAAGGTGAGGTAGATCGGTTCGGTATAATCTACCCATACTGAAATGGTAGATTCCTCGGGAGTTACCGATATAGGCTCGCTACGAACCTCAACCTGAATGGAATATGTGAACGACTGAGTCCAATCTTCGTTCATAGGCACCGTCACATCGGCAGAAATTTGTGCATTGCCGAATGAGACAGCCGTGATAAGTCCGTTTTCATCTACCGTAGCTACCGCCTCGTTGGATGAAGTCCAGGTGATGGTGGCATCCGCCAGAACCTCAGGTTTCTCAACTTCTACCTGATAGGTTTCTCCGTTAGCCATCGAAACATTGTCTTCCGCGAATGTGAGCCAATGCTTGGCGGTAACCGTACATTCAGCCGACAGACCGTTGAGTGTCGAGGCTGTGATGACAGCTTCGCCTACGTTGCTGTCCCACATATAATATGATATGTTGCCCTCTTTGTCAACAGAGACAAGATTGGGGTTGGAGGAAGACCATACTACAGTTGCATCCTCCGGCTCTACGGTAAGAGCCAGCTGGATATTCTGACCGTTGTAGATGGTCATTTCGTCAGTCTCGAATGAAATCGATGTGGCGTCTACCTGTTCGGTTATATATGATGCATACTGCTCCCATGCAGTCTGATATGCCTCTACCGATCCTGCGGGAACTATAATAGTGGGAGTGTTGTAGCTGAAAACGTCATCTCCTATTGTCGGAGGCACCGGATTCTTGCTTTCGACAAGGTTCAGATTATAACATTCTCTGAAAATATAATCGGGCAATGCGGTGACTTCAGTGCCGAGTACAATGTGGGAAAGGCTGTCATTCCAGCGGAAACATATAGAGCCTTCCGAGTAGGTCAGGTTACGCCCCACATAGACCTCTTCAAGATTTCTGCAGTCCGTGAAATTATTATTAGACAGTTCCAACGGAGAGGAGGAATCGGCGATCGTCACTTTCTTAAGTGAAGTGCAATAGTTGAAATTATTTTCACGGATAAGCGTGACGGATGCCGGGATTACGACTTCTTCTATCGTCTCATTCCAGCCGAACGCTTCCGGTCCGATGGTGGTGACGGAATATACATTACCGTTATATTCCACTGTCTCAGGGATGATACATACGGATTCGCTTGAAACATATCTGGTTATAGCAACTTCGTTTTCCGCATCAGGCAATACTACGAATACCAATCCATCAGACTCGATTACTTCCACTTCGTCTATATCGATATAGCAGGTTGCTTCCAATCCGTTCAAGGAGATTGCCGTCACACTGACACGCCTACCACCCTTAAGGTTATCCGCAGTGACCAGACCGTTATCATCTACGGTGATGATATCAGTATTATCGTTAGAGAACTTGAACGGTGCATTTTCCGGATAAACGACACAGTTGAGCTGAACAGTGCCGCCGGGCTTCACGGTATAGATGTCAGGGTCGAACGACAATGATTCAGCCGGAACGTACGTCACGATGTCAGATCCTTCCCATGCGGCCTTATAGTCGGCAACAAATTCTTCACCGACACCCACAAGAGGATTTGAGTTAAAGCAGCTAAGGTAACCATTCTCAATTTCTGCCGGCGTATCTCCTAAAGCCACTACGACTTTCAGCGGACAAGCAAAAAATGCGTCATACTTAATGAGTTCAAGAGAGGAACCAAGCACAAGCCTGTGTAATTGGTAGCAATGTGCGAAGCTCTCTCTTCCAATCACTTTGACAGAATTAGGGATGACAACTTCGTTTAGCACATTACGGTTGAAGAAAACACTCTCCCCGACTTCCGTGACGGTATACTCCTCTCCGTCATAGCTTACGCTTTCCGGAATCTCGAGCACCGACCCTAAGTCATTGTAACCTGTGACGGCACAGGTCTTGTCGTCGGCCGACAACACTGAATAATTCAGGCCGCCGCTGTCGAAGTCCTGGGCATACGCTCCCAAACCTACGACTGCGCCAACGATGAAAGTAAATAATTTTTTCATAAAGGTTGGTTTAAGTATAAATGAATAATTTGATTGTCTGTCATTTACTTATTTTTGGCTGAAATTGTTTAAAAGCAAGTCCGCTCGAAAAGCTGACGAAATCTTAATAAAAAGTAAGTCGAAACAACTTTAAAGAGTTAAGTTTAAACAAATTCCCCTGCAAAATTAATAAATAGATTTTAAATTACCCCCCCCGAATGTTAAATTATGTTAAATATTTCTAAAATAATGGAAAGCAATTGTTCTCTTCTTCTACCTATGTTTAGGTCGCGCTCAGAGATCGCTCCCCATCTATCTGTCGGCACCGAAATCTCACCCAGAGGCCAGGCTCGAATTATAAATCTCGCAAAGGGGCAAAGGGCTCGCTGAGGATTCTTGCCTATTTTTCGATTCGGCACTCGGCAGCAGAGTACGCCGAGGCTCGCTCGCTTCGCTTCGCATTGCAGGAATGGGGCATCTGATGGTATCATTGAACTCCTACTAACTCGCTGGTATATATTATCCGCGAAAGCCGGCGTAGCCCGGCTCAATGACGAATCCGCGTAGGCCAAGGTCGCCGACATGCTTCTTAAGACTAAAGACTGAAGACTGAAGACTTAAAAAGATCCGCGCCCCATCCGCCCTATCCGCGACCCCGGCAGGGCAAAGCCCGCAGCCGATCCGCGTTGCGGCCCCTCCTTT
>JAIDTS010000466.1 GCA_029060585.1 Muribaculaceae bacterium | reverse complement strand
GGCATCGTGACTGAGCGACAATGCCGAAGCGGCCGGAATCGGCAAGTGGAGAATATACGAGATCATCTACTTTCAGGAGTATTTATTCTATCGTTTTAATTTGACCAGCTACTTATAACAATATATCGACAACTACAATGAACAGAAAGCACATAGCTGCATTAACAGTCCTGGCCGCCTCAGCAGTAGCTGCAGTAGCTAAGGATGAAGTGGTGATGACCGTCAACGGAGTTGACGTCCCGCGCTCGGAGTTCGAGTATCTCTACCACAAGAACCAGCAACAGCAGGTAGATCCTCAGACGCTTGAGGAATACGCCGAGATGTTTAAGGTCTATAAGCTCAAGGTAGCCGACGCACTCTCTCAGAGTCTCGATACTCTCCCTGCTTTCCGCAAGGAGATGGAGCAATATCGCGCCGACCTCGCAGCGCCTTACATGACGGATTCCCTCTACATCAATTCCCTCGTGCGTGAGGCCTACGACCTCAGCCGCGAGGAAGCGGAGGCATTCCACATCATGATTGCGAAGGCTCAGGATGAAACAGAAAACAATGCAGCCCGCGCAAAAGCCGACTCACTTCGCTCCGAGCTGCTGAAAGGCGCCGATTTCGGAGATATAGCAGCCAGATATTCGGTAGACCGCGCGAGCAGTGGTGTAGGTGGCCGCATGGGCTATATCGTATCCGGTCGCTTCCCGTATGCTTTCGAGAAGGCAGTCTTCACCCTCGCCCCAGGGGAAATCTCAGAGATAGTCGAGTCTCCTCAGGGCTACCACATAGTGAAGGGGGGCAAGCACCGCCCGGCACGAGGAACTGTCCTCGTGGAGCATATCATGAAGATGGTGGGGCCGACAGCCACGGCCGAGCAGCAGGCTGCAGCGAAGGCAAGCATCGACAGCATCTACAATGCTGTGGTAGCCAACCCGTACATCTTCGAGGATCTCGCCCGCCAGCTAAGCGACGACAAGGGATCCGGACGCCAGGGAGGAAAACTCAACTGGTTTGGTGCAGGGATGATGGTGGAGCCTTTCGATTCAGCAGCATTCGCTATCCAGGTCGACGAGATCTCAGCTCCCGTGCGAAGCCAGTTTGGCTGGCATGTGATCCGCAAGCTCGATGCCAAGGGTCCTGAATCGCTTGAGGAGATGAAGCCCCGCGTTCTGAAACGTATAGCAAATCCGATGGACGAGCGCTATGCCCTTGTAGAGAATAACCTTCTCGACAAACTACGTAAGAAACACAAAAAGACCTTCAAAAACCGCGATATTGAATCGGTAAGCGCAGACTCGCTTAAAGAAGCAGAGTACTTATGGCTTTACGCCAACGAGCCGGACTACCGCAATCTGCTCAACGAATACCGCGAGGGATCTCTCCTTTATGAGGCAAGTCTGCGAGAGGTATGGGACAAGGCTGCTAAGGACGAGCAGGGACTGACCGACTACTTCAATGCCCACAGAGGCGACTATTCATGGACAAAGCCCCACGTTAAAGGTATCCTCGTTCAGGCTGCCAACGATTCCGTGGCCGACCTCGTGCGTGAAGCTCTCAAAGATATCGATTCTGCAGACGAGGCTGCCTTTAAAGCTGTGAGAAAGCAATTTGTTGGCAAGGCCACCGTAGATCGCATTCTCATGGAGGAAGGTCAGAACCCTATGGTAGACAATGTCATATTCGGAGGCGCTCCTGTTAAGCCTAACAATAAGAAATATACCGTCTATTTCGTCTTCGACCCGAAGATGCTTGATGCTCCCGAGGCCATGACAGACGTGCGCAGCCTCGTGACCGGAGACTATCAGAACCAGCTCGAACGCGACTGGGTGGAAAGCCTAAAGTCTCGCTATCCTGTGACGGTCAACCAGAAGGTACTCAGAAAAATCAAGTAAGGCTACGCGCCCTACACCCCATAAACCCTTGGAAATCCATATTTCCAAGGGTTTTTCATAAGAAAACGATTTTGCCATATCGTTTTTTTTTTGTAACTTTGCTCATTAGATGAAAAAGACCGCGCTAATACTTCTGAGCAGCATCGGAATTGCAGTCGGTTGCGGACGAGGAGAGAAAGCCGGAGCCGTGACCGACAGCGATATAGTGGCCCAGTACCGCGACTCGGTGCTCCTGCTTCAGGACATAGTCAGGCAGCTTCCGTCGGGTATCAGCGCGGCTGACAGCGCAGCGCTTATACGCAGGATAGCCGACCAGTGGATCGAAGGTTTCCTGATCGAGGATCTGGCCGCAAGCCAGATCGACGACATGGACCGCATCGACGCACTGACGGCTTCCTACAGGCGAAGCCTGATAGCGAACTCCTACAGAAGGAAGATGCGGCGCACCGGAGTGCAGCCAGTGGATATGGAGGGGGTGCGCGCCTACTACAAGGATCACGTTGCAGAGCTCCGGCTCGAGCGTCCCATAGTAAAGGGGCTCTTCATCAGGATTCCGGCCTCATCGCGCCATCTCGACGAGATACGCCAATGGATGCGTCAGGCCGATCCGGACTCCTACGACGCGCTCGAGAACACCGGGAGGCGAGAAGCAACGGCATTCCGCTATTTCGCCGACCGTTGGGTGGATTTCGACGCCGTCGCAGGCGAGATTCCCAGCCACCTCGGAGACGGCGACAGATTCGTGGAGTCGACTGTAGACTATGAGACTGAACTGAACGGAACGGTCTATATCCTGCACCTTACCGATTTCCGGAAGAGCGGCACCACAATGCCTGAGGAGTATGCGGCTCCTCTCATAGAAGACCGTATTAAGGCACTCCATCTCGCCGACTACGAGGCAGGCCTCATAAAGGCTCTGCGTGCCTCGGCGGTGGAAAAGGAAATCCTGAAGGAGGGAGCCTTCGTCAGACACAACGAAAAAGAAAGCATCAAGTGATTAAGCTTCATTTAGAGCAGATGAAAAAGACAATAGTGACATTAGGAATAGCGGCGGCCGCGATGATAGCCATCGGATCAGCGGCGAAAGCCGATAAAGCGACAGCCCCGAAGAAGAATGTGATCGACGAAGTGGCGTGGATCGTAGGCGACAACGCCATATATAAGTCGGAGATCGAAGAGGAATACGCTCAGATGCGCAGTATGGGAGTAAGTCCCGGCGGCGATCCTTATTGTGTCATTCCGGAGCAGCTTGCAGTAGAGAAGCTATATCTCCATCAGGCCAAAATCGACACGATCGAGGCTCCGCTGAGCCAGCTCTCTTCACGTGTCGACATGCAGATGAATTATTACATCAAGATGCTCGGTACACGTGAAAAGGTTGAGGAAATGTTCCATAAACCGTGGAACACAATCCGCGATGAAGTGATGGAGAAGATGAAGGTAGGCTTCATCAAGGATCAGGTGCAAGACAACCTGACAAAGAATGTTAAGGCGACGCCAAACGACGTGAAGAAATACTTCGCCAAGCTTCCGGCCGACAGCATCCCCTACGTTCCGATGCAGGTGGAGGTGCAGATCATACAGCTCAACCCCAACATCCCAAAGCAAGAAATCGAAGACGTGAAGGCACGCCTCCGCGATTTCACCGAGCGCGTCAACAGGGGAGAATCCGATTTCTCAACACTCGCCATCCTATACAGCGAAGACCCGGAAAGCGCTAAGAGAAGCGGAGAGCTCGGCTACGCCAACCGCACCGACTATGTCCCGGAATTCGCCAACGTAGCCTTCAACCTTAACGATCCCAAGAAAGTGAGCCGTATCGTAGAGACTGAATACGGCTACCATATCATTCAGTTTATCGACCGAAGAGGAGACCAGGTCAACGTGCGCCATATCCTCCTCAGGCCGAAAGTCAGCGAGAAAGATCTGCGCGATGCGACAATGCGACTCGACTCGATCCGCAAGGAACTCGTAGCAGGAACCGTTCCTTTCGACTATGCTGCCAGGATGATCAGTCAGGATAAGGATTCTCGCAACAATAAAGGCATCATGATCAACCCCAATCAGGAAAGCGAACGATTCGGTACAACCCGGTTCGAGATGCAGGATCTCCCTCCCGAGATAGCCCGGCGCATTGAGTCGATGCAGCCAGGCGACATCAGCGAACCTTTCATCATGAAGAACCAGAAGCGAAACCAGGATGTGGCCGTTATTGTCCGCCTCCAGACACGTGTGCCGGGACACACGGCAAATCTCGCCGAAGACTACACCATGCTCAAGCGCATGTATGAAAACCATACGAAGGAGCAGATCATCAAGGACTGGGTGGAGAAGAAGATCAAGGACACCTACGTTCACATCTCCGACGGCTGGAACAACTGCGAGTTCCACTATGAAGGCTGGGAAAAGGAGAAAGCCGAAAACCAACCACAACCCGATGAATATCTGAAATGACCCGGTATCAAAAGGGACTTCTCTGGATAATGGCTGCGATGTCGCTGATTTTCATCGGCGATGTCGCTTTCAGCGCATATGCGCAGCAGCAGAAGCGAAGCGAAGCCCGGAAGAAGGAAGAGACTTATACGCGTCCGGCACCAACACGCCCGATTAAGCCGGAGATACCCGCTCAGAACCGCTATCAGAGCGACAAGGTATTTCTTGAATATGCCGACAGTCTCTACAAACTGCAGCCTTCCTGGAACGACACGACTGAAAAACAGGTGGTGACCGGTAACGTTAAGTTCCGGCAAGGATCCCTATGGATGTTCTGTGATTCCGCCTACTACTATCCTGAAGTAAACTCGCTCGACGCTTTCGGGCATATTCGCATGGAGCAAGGCGACACACTCTTCGTCTGGGCCGACCAGCTCTTCTATAACGGCGACGCCCGCCTCGCCAAGCTTACAAACGGACCTTCCGAACCGAAAGTCCGTCTGAAGGATCCGAGCGGGGAGCTGCTGACGGATACTCTCGACTATGACGTAGACCTTGAGACTGGCTACTACGGATGCGGTGGTCTGCTGAAAGACGACGTCAACACCCTCACTTCGATATTCGGCCAATACAACAGCCGCACGAAAGACGCTGAATTCTTCTATGATGTTGAGCTCATAAACCATAAGGACGGTTTCTCCCTGCTCAGCGACACGCTCTACTACAATACGGCCACTCACATGGCCCGCATCGACAGCCCGACAGACATATACGGACCAAACGACACTATATATACGAGCAAGGGATGGTACGACACGCAGCTCGGAAATCTCGAGATGCTCCACAGATCCACCATCATACATAAGGATTCCCTCGGCCGTGCAACGACTCTTGAGGGAGATTCGATCGTCTATGACAACGCCACCCGTGTAAGTCACGCCTATCAGTACCGCGACATCACGAAGCTGTCGCAGCCGACGATAATAACCGACACGGCCAATAAACTGATACTTATATCGGCCTACGGCATGTATAACGATTCGACCAAGGAGGCTTTCGCCACGGGATATCCGCTGCTTAAGGAATATTCCCGGCCCGACACACTGTTCCTGCGTGCCGACACTATCTTCACCTATATCCGGCAGGATACGATACGCGAGCCGAAGTTCTACCCTGAAAGATTCGTGGCAGAGCCCTTCAGCGCTCACAACTTCGAATATCTCGAAGTGACGTTTGGCGACGACGAAGACCTCCTCCCCCCAATCACAAAGGGTGAGATGCAGGGGCTTCTCACCGCTATGCTCGCTCAGATAAAGCTTGAGCATACCCCCCCGGAGCCGGAGATTCCGGAAGATAACCTTATTGCTCAGGTGGATTCCCTCGGACTAACAGAAGTAGTGGATTCTGTCGTAATGCAAAATCCTGTCGATTCGACAGCCCTTACGGTAGTTGCCGATTCGGTCGGGATGCCCCTCGACTCGATTCCTAAGGATTCACTTTCCATCACACATGATGCTCTCGGCGGTCTAGCGATCGGCTCACTCGACGGCACCCGCGGGCGTCCGAGACCCGTTGTCGAGGAGCAGGAGAAAAAGGAGCCTGAAATCGAGATGATAATAAAGGAAATCCGAGACTATCATGTGGCGAAGGCATATCCCCGGGCACGCTTCTTCAATCAAGACATTCAGGGAGTAGCGGACACGCTTGAGATATATGAAAACGATTCGCTCATGTTTATGAAGCGTAAGCCGGTAGTCTGGAACGACAACAGGCAGGTGAACGGCGAGGAGATTATCCTGCATTTCAACGACACTACGGTCGATTACGCTGAACTTCCGAAGACAGGATTCATGGCGGAGCATGTGGATGAGGATTTCTACAACCAACTCTCAGGCAAAAAGATGGAGGCATGGTTTGAAGACAACTATCTGAAGCGACTGTTCGTAGACGGCAACGTCCAGGTGATTATGCTCCCGATGGAGAATGATTCGTCCTACAATAAGCTCGTAGATGCGGAGAGCAGCTATATGAATGTAGAGCTTGCCGACAAGCAGGTGCAGAAAATAGTGATGTGGCCTGAGGTCACAGGCAATGCCACTCCTATATTCCTCGTGAAGAAGGCTCAGAAATACCTTCCGGGATTCCGATGGCTCGATGCCCTGCGTCCGAAGCGCGTGGAGATCGAGGGTGTCCTCCGATGGGACGATGAACTCGGCGAGATTCCTGAAGTCCTTGAGCAGTATTTCTCCGAATGAGCCTCCTGTATCCACAACAAAACAATCACCACAAACCCACAACCTGACAAACCATGGACGTAATCAGACTGCTGCCCGATTCGGTAGCAAACCAGATAGCTGCCGGAGAAGTGATCCAGCGTCCCGCTTCGGTGATCAAGGAACTCGTAGAGAATGCCGCTGATGCCGGAGCCACGGAAATCCGCATATTCATCAAGGATGCAGGAAAGACACTCATTCAGGTGGTAGACAACGGCCGGGGAATGTCTGAGACCGACGCGCGAATGGCATTCGAACGCCATGCGACGTCAAAGATACGTTCGGCCGAAGACCTGTATTCGCTCCATACGATGGGTTTCAGGGGGGAGGCACTTCCCTCCATTTGCGCTATCTCTCAGGTGGAGCTGAAGTCACGCACCGAGGATTCGCAGATGGGAACACGCCTGGTCATCAACGGAAGTAAGGTGGAGAGCCAGGAACCGTGTGTCTGTGAGAAAGGTACCGTGATCAGCATACGCAATCTCTTCTTCAACCTTCCTGCCCGACGGAAGTTCCTAAAGTCGGATGCCGGCGAGCTGGGCCACATCATGCGTGAATTCGAACGGATGGCGCTTGTCAACAATGGCCTCCGAATCAGCATCGATACGGGAAACCGAGCCATCGACCTACGCCCCGGAACTATGCTCCAGCGAATCAACGATATATGGAAGGGGAACCTGAACATGCAGCTTATCCCCATTGCGGTCGACACCGAGCTAGTGAAGATTCAGGGATACGTCTCCCGGCCAGAATTCGCCCGAAGGCGAAACCCCCTCTGGCATCTGATGGCCAACGGTCGCCATATCAATCATCTAAAAATGCATAAGGTGATTACAGGATGTTTCGACAATCTGATTGCTTCCGATACACAGCCCTGCTATTTCGTAAAGATTGAGGTTGATCCTTCAGAGATAGACATCAACATCCATCCGAGCAAGAACGAAGTGAAGCTTGAGCGTGAGAAGGAAATCCTAAGCATTCTCGGAGCAAGCGTAAAAGCGGCTCTCGGCAAGTTCGCCGCTACTCCGCAGATTGATTTCGACACTGATTTGGTGCCTGTGCAGCCGGCCGATGCCGGAGCCCCGGAGAATCCCGGCATCGAGGTGCCACCTGACTATAATCCTTTCGATTTCGGGATGCAGTCAATTTCCCGGGAATCATACGACCGCTCTTTCACAGGAAAACGTGCTGGTTCCGAACGAGACAATATCCGCAACTGGGACACACTCTACAACCGGTTTATGAACCGTCAGGAGGAGGCAGCCCGCGAGAAAGCTCCTGTTGAGGGGGTACTTCCTGTCATTGATGATACTCCTCCGGCAAAGGAATGTTTCCAGTATGCCGACAAATACATCATCACGTCCTCTCGTGGCGGAGTAATGGTGATCGACCAGCATCGCGCCCATCTGAAGATACTATTTGAAGACTGTCTCCGAAGCGTACGCCGAATGGAGGTTACATCGCAGCGTGTGCTCTTTCCGGAATCGGTGGAGCTTGAGCATGAGCAGCAGGATGCACTGGCACGAGTGCAGACGGAACTCGAGGCCCTCGGATTCTCCCTTGAATATGAGGAGGGCTGCCGTTGGAGCATCGCGGCGGTGCCGACCATGATAAGCCAGTCAGACGCCAGTGAGACTGTCTTGCGTATCCTTGAGTCAGTAAGGGAAGAATCCGACTCATACGGGACTGACACAGACCCTGCCGACGACATGCTGCGGCGCATGGCGCTTGTAATGGCGAGAAGCGCGGCCATCGTCCGCGGCCGCCGTCTCACGGGGGCGGAGATGGAAGCTATCGTTGGGCAACTCCTGTCGCTTCCCGACCAATCGGTGAGTCATTCCGGTAATCGAATCTTCACGG
>JAIDTS010000465.1 GCA_029060585.1 Muribaculaceae bacterium | reverse complement strand
GGGGATTTGGAATTTGCAATATCCACCCGCATATATGACCTTATGACGCAAAAAGGTCTGTCAAAGGCTGAGTTTGCAAGAGCCGTTGGCAAGCGACCATGTGAAATAACTAAGTGGTTAAGCGGTCAGCATAATTTTACCCTCGCTACCCTCGCCATGCTGTCCTCATTCTTCGGTCAGCCGATTATTACCGTAGGATAGCGAGCCTCAGTTATGAATACAACCTTCAATGAATATAAAGGCAGGATTGATCTCTCTCTTAGCTATAAGAGCATAGCCAATATAGAGGATAGATTAGGTATAAGTTGCCTTGTAATGGTAAACGCATGAACATAGCCGATATATTATTATCATATTTGTAATCCATTTTTTACTGCAAGGTTGCAGTAAAAAATGGATTTACTTTATAACTTACACGTTAATAGCAACTTGAAGTTAAAATATAGAGGATAAAAATTTTTCTCCATTGAGAGGTTAGTTTTTTCGTGAGTGAGGGGTATTATATATGTATGACGACAAAAGATGACATAGAACGTCCGTGACGATCTCCTGGGAATATTCTTTCTGACGGAGAGGGAGAGATTCCCCTGAACGGGTAAGCGGCATTTATGGGAGGAGGCAGTGCATGAGGTGGCCTTCGGAGTCGCGGAGGTGCATGCCGTTGCCCTCACAGTAGCGCCAGAAGGTGCAGTCTGCGCATTGGCCTGTCTTCATCCAGGCGCGGTCTCTGTAGGGCTGGAACTTATTCTGCCACACTTCCCAGAAGTCATCCTCGTAGATGTTGCCCTGACGGTAGTCTGATCGTATGCTGAGGCATGAGCCGATGCCTCCGTCGAGCATTACGGACGCTACGGATACGCCGGCCTGACAACTGAAGAAATGGTCGCGCACTATCCCTTCGTAGCTTCCGAGAAAACCTTCGCAGCAATAAGATGCCTTGATGCGTCCTTCCTTTCTGGTAGCCTTGATGAACTCCATAAGCGTCTTCATTTCATCGGGCCCCATCTTGAATTCCTCATAAGCCGCCGCTCGACCCGAGGGGAAGATAGTGAATAGTCGCCAAGCCTTCAATCCGCAGGAAATCAGATGCTCCTTGATCTCATCCAGGCGGGGGAGGGTACGCCGGTTTACGCAGGTCACGACATCGAAATTGATATCGGGCGTAGCTGCTGCCATGCGTATGGCTGCCGTCGCTCGGTCGAACGAGGCGAGATGGCAACGCATCCAGTTGTGGTCGTCCCTAAGGCCGTCGAGGCTGATCGTCATGGCGTGGATTCCGGCGCGGCGCAGACTCTGGAAGCGTTCGGGCGTAAGGGCAAGCCCATTAGACACGATTCCCCAAGGGTAACCCCGGTCATAGAGCTGACGGCCAACGTATTCAAGGTCTTTCCTGAGGAGCGGCTCGCCCCCGGTTATGATTATGTTGACATGGTTCGGGTTGACATGAGGCGTAATGCTGTCAATAACCTTCAGGAAATGCTCAGCCGGCATGTCGGGAACTGTCGATGAGCTCTTGCAGTCGCTTCCGCAATGGCGGCAGGCGAGGTTGCAACGCCATGTGCATTCCCAGAAAAGCTGCCGAAGGGGATGCTCGCGACAAGTTTCCTGCTTGATTTTCCTATAAAGCTCAAGGCCGAGGCGCTGGCGTAGGGATAGCTTTCTCATTTCTCTTCAATGACCTTTGCCTTCAACTTGAAATCGACTGTCTCTTTCGCCTCTCCGACATACCATGAGTCTGCCTTATCTTTATTATAGTTCATCTTGACTATTACGGAATCGGGCTCAAGCATAGGGTCGGCCGGTACACATACGACCTTTAATTGTGAAGATCCAAATGTTTCGCCTTTTGCCTCATATCTCCCATTTGGTTTCGTTTTGGTAGTCTGAATGGAATAAACGCCGGAAGATATGTCTGGCCCTGTCACACGAATTTCCGCATTGCTCACAGGGGAGCCTTCTTCGTTAGTGACGGCACCCTTGATTTCAAAATCTCCCGTAGGCATACCGTACATATCAGGAATATCACCGGGAGATGAGCAGCTGAATCCGAGAAGCGACAGCAAGGCGTAGCATAATGCCGATAGGAGTGAGGAACAGCGTTTATCGATGAGTTTCATATCTATATGTCTTTGTCAATAACTAAATTATTACGCACAGTCTGGGGATCGCGTAGTGCGAGCTAATTTCTCTGCTTCAGTCTGAAATCTACCGTCTTTGCCGCTTTGCCACGGTGCCCGCGGAGTACTTTCGGAGCTGGAGGGGAAAGAGGTTTCTTTTTTAAGACTGAGTCTTCTCTATCAGGTTTTAACGGCATTGGTTCTTCCGGCCGATAAGTCAGATCTACGGTTATAGTATCCGGACTAAGGATAGAATCGGCCGGGGTGCAGATTATCTGAAGTCGATCACTGACGGCTTTTCCTACGAGTATAAAATTCCCGGCGGAGTCAGACCTTGCGATTGAAATGACCGTCTGGTTAGCCTCGTTGTTGTATTTAGCCTTTATCTGAGCGTCTCTGACTGCCTCATCGCCGTCGGCGGTAGAGACTGTTCCTTTTATTTCGAAATTCCCGACCGGCATTCCATACATCAAGCGTACCTCAGAAGAACTGTCGAATCCGAGCAGCGTGAGAACGACTGTGCAAATGGCTTTAACGCATAGAGAGAGACTGTTTCTAAATCTGTCCATATCTATCGAAGTTTACAGTTAAAATGCAAATTTAGTGAAATTTTTTGATACTCTTGCGTTTTATTGCTAAAAAAATGATAGTTACGGCTCATTTAGGTTGACGATAATGGCAGCCGATGTCAGTCAGCTTCAGATTCCTTAGCCTTGAGGATGAAGTTTACGTCTTCATGATTCCTGTCAATAGCTATTATCACAGAATCCGGCTCGAGATCGGTCTCCTTGGGAATGCAGACTACTTTAAATTCGGGATAATAGAGCAATGAAATGCTGTAGTGTCCGTTTCGGTTTGTTTTTGTGGTTCGTGCAGAGTAAGCGTCAGAGTCTACCTCTGGGGCCGTCACCTTGATTTCGGCATCCTTTACGGGCTGACGTTGCTCATCGGTCACGGAACCTTTGATTTCGAAAGATCCTCCCGGTGGCAATCCATACATCACTTCATTGTTGGTGCAGCTGCTGAATCCAAGGAGGGCAAGCAGCGAGGAGCAGAAAGCCATAAGGAGGGAGGTGATGTTGTTGTTAAGCGATTTCATACTTTTTGTTTTAGTTAGACTATTTTAGAGATACCGCTAATATTGAAACACTGCATGGCTACATTGTTTTTTTTCTGTGGTCTGGTCATTTTTTTGCTACCAGCTGAAGCGGAATCCGATCGGGATGGATATGCTCCATGGTTCGTCGTCGGTCCAGATGTTGGGGATCGCGGACTTCTGCGGGAAATGGTAGCGTAGCGATGGTTCGATAAAGATATCCACTTTCCCCGCCAGACGGAATGCTGCTCCGATGCTCCCTCCTGCCGACCATACGGGCGCGGAATGGAAGCGACCGCTCCGGCAGTTGGCTCCAGGCGCAATAGCGGCGTATGAATATACCGGCAATGCCAGTCGTCCTCCCAATGAGCAATAGAGTTTCAGGCGGGATGATGTATATGCATAAAGATTGACTTTGAGGGGAATCTCGAGGTAATGCCAGTGGCATGTCGAGACCACGCTGCCATTGAATGTATAGCGTTCGAAGTCGGTGTGAAGGTAGGAGTATCCTAATCCGGACTCCAGGCCAAGCCATGGAGAGAACCGTTTTTCGGCCGTGATTGCAAAAGAGATCGGAAGATAATGATGGCGAGATTCTAATCCGGATACGAGATAGTTTTCTATATCTTCTGCATTATTTCCGGCCTTGCCCGGGATTCTTGTAGGATCCTGTCTGCCCTCTTCGTCATTGACCGGAGGATTCGAAGGATTACTGGTCGATGGATGGCTGTCATGGACCGCATTGTCGCCCAGACCTTCGAAACTTAACAGGCCCGGATCAACGGAGATGGATGCGGTCCAGCCTTTTTCGTTGGGAACCGTGCCTGGCACATCTGCAAACAATCGGTCGGAGGAGTCGGCATACGCGTCTTCTTCAAACTTTTCTTCATTAATCCTTTCAGGCATAATTTCCCGTTTATCATGCGATGTGGTGTCTTCTATGGAATAGGATGCAAAAGGATGTGAGCCTTCGGATATTTCCGATATCTGATAGGAAATCGAGGAAGCTTTAGAAATCGAAGGAGCCTTCACTGCCGTAGCTGTAGCGATGGAAGGTTTTTCTGTCGGGGTCTCCAAGCCGGGAGCCGTAGGGTCCTTCG
Organism: Muribaculaceae bacterium; assembly: GCA_029060585.1. The sequence continues at coordinate 4,125 of JAIDTS010000465.1, read as the reverse complement.
GCAGGGAGATAAGAATTTCCTTCCGGGAATCTTCAGATGTTAAATCCGTGGTGTCGAGTGGGTCGGCCGGCCTGAAAAGCAACATGATACCGGCTGATACGATCAGAAGCATAAGGGATATGAGTCCTGTCTGCAGCTGATAGTCTCTTATGAGCTGACGCAGTCGAATCTTAGCATGGAAAAGTTGGGAAGAAGAGGAATTGGGGGCTATTCCGAGAATCTCAGATATCTCCTTGTGAGACTTTCCCTCAAGCACGGCGAGTCTGAACACCTTCTGATATCCGTCGGGGAGCCGGCGGATGAGTGATTCGAGTGTCGCGAAGTCAAGCATATCGTCAAGTTCCGGTTCGTCGACGGCATCGGGAATCTCATCGAGAATAGATGTGACGGACTGCGACTGAAGATGCTTCAGCGAGAGGTTTTTCATTATAGTCGCGAGCCAGAAGTCAAGACGATCTGGATCGCGGAGCGTATCGAGGCGTGTGAACGCTGCGATGAAGCCGTCGTGAAGGATATCCCGGGCATTGTCGCTGTCGGAAACGTAGCGGGCTATGACGTGGAGCATTCGAGGTGCGAAGCGGGTATAGAGAATGCTCAAGGCTTCCCTATCTCCGCTTCTGCATTCCTCCACGAGGGTCTGATTATCGATATCGAGGCTTTTCACGAAATAAAGATTCGGAATAATACAGAATACTGCATGGCAATGTCAGAAAAATTGCATTGAAGCGCAAAGTTAAGAAAAAATCAATAGCGGATACTGTTAATTTTAACGAAAATGCCATTTTAGAGAGTATGTTTGAAAAAAAAATAGTAAATTTGCAGGTTGAAGTCTTAGAAATAAAAAAGTAATGAAGAAAGCATATATAAGGATATTGATGACTGTGGCGGCTGCAGTGCTGTCGGGGTCGGCTTTAGTCTCAGCGGGAAAAACAGCAGCAAACCCCGATGAAGCCAGAGCCAAGGCCCGCCACTATTATATTGGAGGCAGCCTCGCGCTTGCCGAGGGGCGTCCCGCAGAGGCCTACGAGCTCTTCAGGAAGGCCGCCAGAACAGATCCGGGTTACGCAGAGGCCAACTACACATATGCCATGATGCGTATGACCCTGCGCAACGACACTCTGAACACCCCGACGGAGACAGAACGATCCATCGCGATGATGAGACCGTACGTAGACCAATATCCGGGGGAAACAGAGGAGGCGATGAACTATTCGTTTCTGGTAGCCCGTACGGGAGATCTCGACGAGGCCATCCGTGTGGCTGAACGTTCAGACACGCTGGCCGGGAGCCTGCCAAACATCCTCCTTCAGCTCGCCCAGTACTACAGTGCGAGACAGGACCTCGACAAAGCCCTGTCGACTCTCGAGCGCTATGAGAGAATCGAAGGAAACGACCCTGACATATCCTTGCGGAAGTTCGCGCTCATGTTCATGCAAGGGGATACTGCCCGGCTGATCAGCGAGAGCGACCGCTTAGTGAGGGAACATCCCCTGAGCACGGAATACCTGCTCATCCGCGGTCACGCTATGGAAGCGCTCGAGATGCCGGATTCGGCGCTCGCAAGCTATCAGCGTGCGGAACTCCTCGACCCTGACGACGGGCGCGTCAAGCTGACCCTCGCCAACTACTATCTCGAGCAGGGCGACTCCGCCGCCTACGACCTGAAGAGCGGCGAGGCCATACTGAGCGAGAACATTATGCTCGACGAGAAAATCGATATGATGGGCCGCTACATGCAGAATATCATCTCCGACACTACTGCCGACTCCAGGCGCGGAGCGCGCCTTTTCGACGGACTGCTCCGCCAATATCCCCACGAGCCGAAGGTGCTTGCTCTCGGTGCCAGATATTCGGCCACAATCGGCGACTATACGAGGGCACGGGAATTGATGGCGTATGCCACGGATTTAGAGCCGGAGAATCCCGACTACTGGACTCTACTGGCCCACTTCAACTTCGCCGAGGAAAAGTATGCAGAGGCGGCGGAGATTTGTGAGAAAGCGATGGCGAAAGTGCCTGAAGTGTCAAAAGGACTCCTGCTCGTCTACGGCAACGCCAGCTCGCTATCCAACAACTACGACAATGCCCGCGACGCCTATCAGCGGATGCTCGACATGGAGCTGCCGGGCGCGCTGCTGACCGATGACGCACAGACGATAATTCAGAAAGCCGGCAAACTTCCGTATGAGTCTCTTATTTGGGTCGCCCAACTGTTCGAGATGGCCGGCGACGGAAGTTTCAAGTCGGGCAATATCGAGCGGAGCACGAAGGAATACGACGTGGTGCTCGCTCTCGACCCGGACAACGGCACCGCCATCAATAATTATGCCTATTATCTCGCTTTAGGGGGGGGAGACCTCGACAAGGCCGAGGAACTGAGCCGCAAGGCCGTAGGTGAACAGCCCGACAACCCAACATTCATCGACACCCTCGCATGGATACTCTATCTCAAGGACCAATATGCAGAAGCCCTTGAGCAGCAGGAGAAAGCGATGGAAAACATAACGCCCGAAGCCGAGGGAACCGGGGAATACTGGGACCATTACGGCGACATCCTTTATATGAACGACCAGAAGGACAGGGCTGTAGAAAGCTGGAAGAAGGCTCTCGAGCTCGACAAGGGCAACAAGGAAATCGAGCGGAAGGTTAAAGATAAAAGATTAAAGACTAAAGATTAAAGATAGATAATATAGATGGGAACTGTAAGGATATTGATGATTCTCTGTGCCGTTATGTTCACCGTGACGGAGGCTTTCGGACAGACCGTGCCAGACTCCATCGCCATATGTGAGCCGGGAGATGCTCCGGCGGTCATGGATGATACGAGAGAGGCGGAACGTGCTGAGGGCGGATCGAGGGTGCTGACGCTTGAAGAGGTGGCGGTTGCCGCCGACAGCATCATTGCCAACTACGACGCTGACTGGACCGATCTTTCTATGCAGGGAAAACTGTCGTTTGACGGGCTTCCGATGTCGGTCAGCGTAAAGGTCTACATGAGACGCGGGGAATCGATCATTCTCTCGGCGCGCGCTCCTTTCCTGGGGGAGGTGGCACGTGTGGAAGCGAATCAGGATTCCATAACGCTCATCAACAAGCATACGCGCTGCTATAATGTGCAGCCGCTCGCGGATCTGCCGGTAGACAGGCACGCATATCTCACCGACCTTCAGGACGTGCTTCTCGGCCAGGTGGCATTCCCTGGACACGGGCGTCTCACGCAGGAGAACGCCCTGATGTCGCAATGGCTCGCTCTTCCCACCCTTGAGGCATTGATCTATCCCGGTATCGAGCTGCAGACGGATGGAACGGAATATGGATTCGTCATGGACAAGGAATGCTGGCAGCTCCGTTCGTTTGTGCTGATGCTTCAGAAGACCGGAGTCGTGATAGAGACAAAATACCTGTATGGAGAGAAGGGATGGACGCTTGGGCTCGAGATCTCCCTTCCGAAGAAAAAGATGGGGGGTGAGGTGCAGCTGTCTTATCCCGACTATGAGGCCTCTCCGATGGAGTTCACGCAGCTCGGCGGAAAATACAGAAAGGTTGACTTCAGTCAGCTGATGAAGTTTTAATCAAATGATGAATGATTAATAATGATTAATTATAGATGATGAAGATTTTGGCTAATTTCCTTTCCATGAAGGTCTCTCGCAGAGGACTTGGGATGGCTGTCGCTGTGTCGTTGCTGGCTGCCGGTATGCCGTCATTTGACGGATCGGCGGTCGTAGCGGCCCAGAACAAGACATCCACTACGAAGAAAAAGAAAGCAGCCTCTTCTTCTGATACAAAGAAGAAGGGGACGCAGGCGCACAAAAAATCATCATCTACAGGAAAGAAACAGGTTGCGGGGAGCAAGAGCAGTCCTAAGAATAATTCCAAACAGAATAAGAACAGCACGATTCAGGGGAAGCGAAGCGGCAAACGCACCCAGGGAGCGTCTGCCTCCGCAAAGCAATCGGGAACACCGAAGTCGTCGGCCGAGGCGAGAAAGATGCAGGAGGACGCGCAGCGCGAGATACAGCAGACCAAAGAGAAACTTCGCCTCAACGAAGAGCAGATCAAGACCGGACTCTCAGACCTCAACCGACTTTCATCGGAAATTGCAGCGGGACGCACGCAGGTAGA
>JAIDTS010000464.1 GCA_029060585.1 Muribaculaceae bacterium | reverse complement strand
TTTAACGAATATATTCGCTTTCTTAGAATGTTGAGTACTCATTATTCAATGATTAATTATCAATGATAAATGATTAATTATCTACTCAAGTTACTGTTTATAAATCTATTTCAATCTTAATGATTAAATATCGCGCAGAGGAGCAAAGGGCTCGCTGAGCAGTTAAGTCTTTAGTCTTCAGTCTTAAGATGAGGCACTCGAAAGCAAAGGAGCAAAGACTCTCTCGCTACGCTCGCGGACCGATAGCATATTACGCGGAATGGAAATAACTTGAACTTGCGAAACTTGAGTTATCTACTAACAGAGGTCAGAGGCCGGCGGAGAGGATCTGTGCGACGTGGATGAATTTAATCGGGAGGTTCTGCTTTGCCGCTATTCCCTGCATGTGCATAAGACACGAAGAATCCGGGCCGGTGATAAATTCTGCTCCAGTAGCCATATGGCGTCGGATCTTATCCTGCCCCATCTTCGTCGAGACACCAGTCTCTTCTACGGAGAACATACCACCGAATCCACAACACTCATCGGGACGCTCGGGCTCGAAGACAGTAATGCCATCCACCAACTTGAGAAGATCCTTGATCTTGTTGAATTTAGGGATATTGCGTTCAGTCGGAGAGGAAAGGCCGAGTTCCCGCACTCCGTGACAACTGTTGTGGAGACTCACCCTATGAGGAAATTTAGCGGGTAAGGATTTCACCTTAAGAACATCGTGGAGAAACTCCACGAGATCGACTGTCTTTCCGGCAGCCTGGCATTCATGTCCTACAATTTCGGGATGGAAGAACCTCACGTAAGACGTGCAACTTGCAGAAGGGGCAACCACGTAGTCGTAGCCTCGGAAAAGCTCGTCAAAGCGCTCCACGAGTTTCTCTGATTTTCCCTGAAATCCGGCATTTCCCATTGGCTGACCGCAACAAGTCTGTTTTTCCGGATAATATACATCGATTCCCAGACTGCGTAACAGTCTATAAGTAGATACCCCGACCTCAGGGTACAGGGCATCTACATAACAGGGAATAAAAAGTCCAACTTTCATAATTCATAACTCAACTTTCGCTCTAAAAATCTCACGCAAAGGCGCAAAGGGGCAGAGTTTCAATGCTTTTGAAGGCTTCGCGTCGCGACCGGAGTAAGCACGCAATGATTGCGGCCTGCTTCGCGTCGGCCGGAGAGCGCAGAGAAAGCTACGCAACTTTAGGCTACAATAAATGAGAACAAGCGAAACTTATATTCATAATGCATAATTCAAGGCCTACTGAAAGCTTACGAAAATGCTTATGAAATTATATAATATCGATTAATGAGTCTGGAGATAAGTGACGTGGGTGCGGAGATATTCCTCTACGCCATGCTTGCCGTCGGCACCACCGATGCCACTCTTCTTCACACCGGCATGGAAGCCCTGGATCGCCTCGAAGTGGAAACGGTTGACGTAGGTCTCGCCAAATTCGAGCTCACGAATGCAGCGGGCTGCATTGTTGATATCATTGGTGAAGATCGACGAAGCCAGACCATATTCACAATCATTAGCCCAAGCGATGACCTGATCGAGGTTGTCCCAAACTACGATGGGAAGTACCGGACCGAAAGTCTCCTCGTGGATGATATCCATGTCCTGACGGCAATCGTCGAGCAGAGTAGCGGCATAGAAATAGCCCTTATCCCCTACTCTGTGACCACCGCAAAGCACCTTGGCACCCTGGCTGATTGCTTTCTCCACCTTTGCCTCCACACTTTCGAGGGCACGCTTCTCCACGAGAGGACCCATATCGATATCATCTGCAGAGAACGGATCGCCAACCTTCACTGCCTCGAACTTCTCTACAAGTTTCTTCACGAGGGCATCCTTCACATCCTTATGGACGTACAGACGCTCGGCGTTGTTGCAGATCTGGCCATTGTTGCCGATACGGCTGTCGAGGATAGCCTGAGCGGCGAGATCGAGGTCTGCATCGGGGAATACGATGACGGGGGCCTTGCCTCCGAGTTCGAGGGACACTTTGGTTATATTGGTGGCGGCATCCTTCATGATGCTTTCTCCAGCACCGACAGAACCAGTGACACTCACGATGTCGATCTTCGGACTTGCAGCGAGTTCATGGCCTACTACGCTTCCCTTGCCTGTCACGACATTGAAGAGACCAGCGGGAAGACCAGCCTTGTCGACAACCTCTGCGAAAACGCAGCAGTTTTCAGGAGTGAGCTGAGCCGGTTTGATGACAATAGAGCAACCTGCTATCAGAGCGGCACCAGCCTTGCGTGCGATGAGGAAGAAGGGGAAATTCCAGGGGAGGATACCGGCTACGACACCGATCGGTTTCTTGGAAAGGAAGATGGTCTCTCCAGGATTGTCGCTTGGGATTATCTCGCCCTCGATATGGCGAGCGAAGGTAGCCATATATTCAAAATAGCTGATAGTGGCGTCGACCTCGATGGTAGCCCAATTACGGGTCTTGCCCTGCTCGCGCATTATTATTTCGATAAATTCATTGCGGCGTTCCTTAATACCCTCCGCTATCTTGAGCAGATAGGCGGCACGCTGGATAGCCGGAGTCTTCTCCCAAGCTTTCTGTGCCTTACGGGCTGCGTCGAGAGCCTCTTCGACATCCTCCTTGTTTGCTTCCGGCTGGCGGGCTATCACTTCTTCGGTAGAGGGGTTCAGGACATCGATCCATTTACCCGATTTGCTTTCGACGAATTTACCGTCGATATACATTTTCAAGTCTTTCATGTGTATGGTTTAGTTTTAGCTGGTTTAACTTGACAAAGGTAAGAAAAAAAAATCAATTTTGCAAGTTTTTTTTCTTAAATAACTAATTTTCGTCCACGGCTCTTTCATTTAAAAAGGACATTCATTTGGTC
>JAIDTS010000463.1 GCA_029060585.1 Muribaculaceae bacterium | reverse complement strand
CCATCACGCCGGCGGCAAAACCAGTCAGTATTTTCTGTAGACGCTGGGGCATCGCATTCCTGATCAGGAAAACGCAAGCAGCCCCGAGCATAGTGCCAAGAAAAGGCAGGAGAAGTCCTATTGTAATTCCGTTCATATAATTGAAACGAACTCACCCTACCTTTTGTTTTGCCCTATATCAAACGATAATTATCCAAATCAAACCTAAAAAGCATAAGAATCCCATTCTCTTCTCTTGTCATAGGTCGTAATGTTCAAGCAGTGGCGGACGTGGTGTTAGATCATAAAAATCTATTGCCTTTACATCAAGACTACAGTATACCATCGCATCGTAGCTCGGATAAAGGTCGGAAAGGATGGAGTTCGTATCGTAAATCTCCTTTTGTATATTGACCGGAACATCAAACTCCACATTTCCGCTCATTCTTACCGATATATTTCCCTTCATGCCGAGAATCTCAACTGCAGGATTTTCCTGAAGTTGACGGTAGACTTCCTTTCGCGGAGAGGTAGCGAAATAGAGTGTATGCCCCTTTATGAGCATCACCTGAAAGACACGCAGATTGGGGCGGTTGTTCTCAACCGTCCCGAATGCAACGTCTTTGTTTTTCCTTAAGAAATCAAAGGCTTTTTCCATAATCAATAGGCTACTGTAAAACGTTCCTTATGGTGTTTCGGATTCTCAAGTTCGTCGATCATGGCTACTGCGTAGTCCTCCACAGAGATAAAGCTGTCCCCTTTCTCGTCCACGAGCAGGTCATCCTTGCCTACGCGGTACTTACCAGTGCGCTTGCCATACTCAAGATTACCGAGATTCGCAGCCGGAGAAAGGAATACCCAGTCAATATCCTTCTCCTTAGTCAGAGTATTGAGATAGAACTCACCGAGAGACTTGACTCCGGGAAGCCACGCTTCGGGAAGCGTGCCTGTATCGACCAGACGGAGTCCAGGTTTAACGAAGAGGGTTCCTGCACCTCCGACTATGAGCAGACGGGGCACACCGGACTCTTTTGCTCCTTCGAGGATCTTCGGATAGTTCTTCAATGTATCCTCATAAAGATTGGGATTGGCCCAGCCGGGATTGTATGCGCTGATGATTGCATCCTTTCCTTTTGCGTATTTCACGATCACCGAAGGATCCGTCACGTCTCCTTCCAGAACCGTAAGGTTCGGGTTGGTGACATCTTTCAGTTTGTCGGCGTTACGGACTATCGCCGTTACTTTCTCGCCCCTTTCAAGGGCCTCATTCAGTAGTGCACGGCCAACATAGCCCGTGGCACCCAAAAGAACAATATCTTTCATAAAATCTTCGTTATTATAATTAGTTACTTTTTGTTATCTTTGTAATTAAAACAAGTATAAACAAGATATGGTTCTTATCGATTTTGCTGAAAGCCAGTAACATCAATTATACACTTTCCCATGTCTTGAGGCACCTACATATACAGGACGAGAGGTTCGTTCAGCACGTGGCACATGAATATCTTTTCACTAAGAAGAATCCTTGTAAGCAGGTTATATATTCCCGATACAGTCTTTCGGTCTTTATCAGCAAGACCGTATCTATCTCGTAGCCTATCGCCTTACTCATTCAACCAATTATTTAATGCCGTCTTAATATAAAAACAAATATTCACCGCAAGGTTACGGTGAATATTAAAGTATTAATTGGAATTTTCGTGACTGGTAATTTATGTCTACCAAATATGTTTATTCGGCATTGTTTTTAAGCCATTTAGTGCGCACTGCATCCGGAAGATGCTTTACCTTGAAGTCGG
>JAIDTS010000462.1 GCA_029060585.1 Muribaculaceae bacterium | reverse complement strand
AGACCTACGTTAAGGATAGGAAGTGGCTCGCTTCCGATTTCCTCGCTGAGAAGGAAGTATTCGTAGAAGCCAAGGCCGTAGCTCTGGAAATAATCAGGGTAGAAGCGGTTGGTGAAGGTATAGTGCCATCTGTTTTCATTAAGCGGACGGTTCTCCACCGGACCTACGGTGTTTTTCCATTGATAGCGTGTATCCATGTCCGTTCCCTCCACTATGCATCCACCCGGGAAACGGAATACTCCCGGTTTCAGGTCGGCGAGTTTCTGGGCGAGGTCCTTACGCATGCCGTTTTCGTGTCCTTTCCATGTGTCGACAGGGAAGAGGGAGACGTGTTCGAGGTCGACGCCCGATTTCGGGGTTGTAAGGAAGATTCTCAGATGAGCCTTAGGGTCGGTTTTGGAGGGCTTGAGCACTACGGTATATTTCTGCCAGTCATTTCCTGTGATCTCAAGGTCCTGCTTTGCGATTGCCTGACGGTCGTCCATTGTGTCAGGATCTGTGATCTCTACTCGGATTTTCGATTTTTCGCCGTCGACGCAGCGTGCCCATACAGAAAAACGATATTCCTTGTCTTTCTCTACTCCGATGCCGAAGAACCCTTCGTTTTCGATTCCGGTGTGCTTATGGCTATGTCCCGGGTCTCCGAGTCGGACGTAATGGGGATTACGTTCAAATGGGCCGTCTTCGCGCACCTGCACGTTGCCGAAGATGTTCCATCCCATGAAGGTCTGGGGAAACTCGAAAGAACGGTTTTTTATGAGCTCCGCGTAAAGACCGCCGTCTGCTCCAAAGTTGATGTCTTCGAAGAAGATGCCATACATCGTCGGCTGAATTGGGGCGCCGGGTTTGTTCGTCTTGATTACGAAATCGTTCGTGGCAGCTCCCGCGGTCACTGCGGCAATGGCAGCGAGGCTCGAAAGTAGGTATTTAGGGTTCTTCATGTCTGTTGGTTATAAAATTCAGATGCAAAGATAATCCAAATCTCTGACATTACCAAATTTTATCTCATTTCAACTGACGTGGTCCCTTACGGTTTTCTTTATCGTCAGTATGATTCAAAGATTATCCCTCCATCGTCTGCAAGGCCCTCGATTACTAAGCGGTAGTCTGACCTAACCGGAAATTTAAGATCTATAACCTTTCCGCTATCATCAAACTTTACGGATGGGAGCCAGAGAAGGGTAGGATGGGTCTGAAGGTCATATTCGTCGGAGTCTACGGAAAGGATAGGACTTGCATATTCCTTGTATTTCTGATATCCGAGTGGAAGATAGTCTTTCAGTTCGAACTGGCGTTCCCAATTCACCTGGTTGCCCGACTTGGTAGTTATTAGCACCGCGGCACGTCCATAGGAAGGACCTAATACCAGACTGTGTTCCGGACGGATGAAGTCTATTCTTTCGATGGAATTGAATGGTACTGCGGTCGCCACTTCGGAAAGTGTCGGACTATACAGTGTGGTTCCTCCTCTTGACTGTCCTGCCTGGGCGAATGGTCGGCCATAGGAAAATCCGCCTACATCGTAAAGCAGGCTTGCTAATCCTTGTGGATCAAATAGATTACCGTCTATATAATAGATTACCTCTGAATTTCTCCACTTCAGATGGTCCATGACGTTGGCGATTCCTCCAATTCCTCTAAGTGCCTGCTCGATAGATGTTATGCCTCTCACCTTCATGTCATCAGCACTTCTTGAGAAAGATGCGAAATTGGCATATATATCGTCGTTGCTTGACTTGAACGCCTGGACTTTCACTTCGTCAAGCAATATCCAACGGCTGTTTTTGAAGAATTCAGCTATCTCGTCGCTTGTTCTCACAGGTATGTCGTTTTTAAGGATTTCTATTTCCGGATACTGCTCTTCGAATATTTCGTAGTTTGTCTCAAGTCCTCCCTTTTCATTCATGGCTTTCACAATAAATGAGGTTCCTTCAGGCAGGTCAAACCCGTTGAGGCGGAATACTCCGTCGCTGTCTGTTTCAGCAAATGTTCCAAATTTGTTTTTAGGCGCAATCGCGTTCACCAAGACTCCCTCAATCGGAGAGTTTTTCCATCGAGAACGGACCTGACCTGCTATTTCCTGTCCTATCTCGAGAGGAAGTAGCGGTTCTTCATATTTTCCTTGAATGGCCTCCGGAAAATTATATCGGCTCCAGCCATTCACCATCATGAGCAGGTCGAGGTTTTTCTCAGTCTCACGGTCATTGTTTTTGAAATAATATGAAGGATTCTCGATGCGGCCTCTCAGCTCGCTCTGGAGCATAAGCTGTGTGCGCAGGTCGAAGCCATCGTTTGAAAAGGGAATTTTTCCATTGGTAATACGTACCGTGCAGTCTGCTGTAAATCCTTTGGGCATTTGCAGTAGTATTGTGGTGGAATCCTTGCTGAGCGCGGATATCTCAGGTGCTTTTCTGTCTGCTCCTATGAAGAAAATCCTTTCGCTGATCACTGCATTGTCGCTTTTTGAGACAAGGAAGGCCTGATAGAGTCCTACTGGCATCTCGGCTTTGTCAAAAGAAAGCGGCGTATTTGCTGAAATTGGGGCGCTTAGCATTCCCGCACCTCGCAGTGCCACTACCAGTTCGAGTTCCCGATCCTCTCCTCCGGCTACGCTGAATATCCCTTTCGATCCGCTGGAGACGTAACGTAAGGCCGCAGCCCCCTCTTTGGGCGAGCCTATCTGTACAGAACGGGATGTGCCGTCCGGTTCTGTATAGTAAGCGATGTAAGATTCCCCGTATTCAGGGACGAAAGTCACGCTTCCCATTCCGTTGTGGACTGTATGAAATTCTGCAATTTCCTCGCCGCTTCCGGTTTTGATTATTCCGGAAGCCTGTACACCTTTCCCATTCTCGTCAGTTGCCTTGAATGCGACGGTGCAGGGTTGGTCGCCTATAAGCCATCCTCCTTCAGGATAGAATGAGATTTCAATAGAATTGGCGGGATACTCGACATTTATATATCTTCCATAGTCTCCAAACTTCACGAGTACTGCGTTTTCATCCTTATTTCTATTGAATTTGCGGCTGAACCCGTTTTTGGCGTGAGCCATTTCGAGAGTTTTGCCGTCTGGCATGGTCCACGACATTACCTTGTAATTGATAGGAGCCCTGTCGATCGCCTTAAGCTTGAATCTGCCTTTTACTTCGTCATCTCCTGTTGATGAAAATTCGGATTCGATCAGGTATCTTGAGCTTTGGGGTGCAAGTATTTTGATAGGTTTACGAAAGAAGTAGTCCTGTCCTTGATTTTCTGAATAGGCAGTATAGGCTGCGAGCGTGTAGTCCCCTTCATAAACGTTCTCGTCAACTGGTATGTAACCGGCATAGACACCATCGCGTTCCATAAGTTTGACACGTTTTTCAGCAAATCCGAAAGGCGTCAGGAGTTCGACGTAAGCGTATTTACTAATGGCAGTTTGCAGATGCGAGTCCGCATCGACCACGAAGGCACGAAGCCATATGGTATCTCCTCCGCAGTAAAGGTCGCGGTCTGTGACTACGTGTAGTTTCTCCTGTGGTTAGATATTCCTTTGGTGGTCTATGCGCTCGATGGCACTCTGTTTTTTACCTGTCTCGCCGGAGGAGGCCGATAAGGAATATCCTGTGTGAAATGTCACATCTACGAATTCTTTGGCTGTGTCGGGTTTTATCTTGCCGTCGAGATAAGCTAAAGCTACCATTCCCCACATGTTTATGAGGAAGACGGGTTTGATCAAGTACTCGCTTGAGGAAGAATTCTTGCTGTAGATGTCTACTGAGACGGATGGTTCCTGTCCGTTGAGTGCGGATGAAACGGAATTAAACTGTTCCGGCAGATCCACTGTGTACTCCAATGCAAGACTGTAATCATCGAGTGTGTTGAGCTTCGAGGAGAGTTTTCTGAGCTGTTCCTCATCCATCATCGATCCCATGACAACGAGTTTCCTGGCATCTCGCAGAGCCTCTTTTTCTACTTCTGTCGAGACACTGTCAGCGAGCGCCTTCAGTTCCTTGCCTTTCACCTCGTTATATTGGATGTCAGGTTTATTCCGATACCCTTTAAGAAGCTTCTCTACTGTCAATGCATTTGCAATGAGGCTGGTAAGGAGGAGCGTCAGAATAAAAGTAGTTCTTTTCATTATTGTCATGCGTGTTAGTCTACCAATATTGCGTTGTTGAGCGTCACTATGTCTATTTTGCCTTTCAGAAGTATGAAAGAGGCCTCGTTTTTGCCGGTTACGGCAATGAGCAGAGTCTCAAGATTACGGCCATCTTTATCGAACACGCCTGAAATCTGTACATTCTGGCCGTCGCTCGATGTTTCAGAGAGCACCTCCATAGGATATCTGGAAAGTATGCTTTTGCATTTCTTTTCCACCTTCTCAGCCACCCCTCTGTCTTCGCAGGAAATTACCTCGATCGACGTCAGGTCTTTGAAAAGTTTGGAAAGGTCGATGGACGATTTGTTGCCTGTGATCGACATTGATGCGCCCCCGGCGAGCTTAAGCATGGTCTTTCCGATATAGACGGAGCTCACACCTTTCATCGACGCTACTTCCGACAGCATGCGCTGTGCCGGACAATTTATTGACAGCAGGCAAAGGATTGCTGCAATTATATACTTGATCTGAGTCATTGCAATATCGATTTAGTTAGTTGTTTATATTCGTCTACTGTTTTTCCCACTTGTTGGATCGCCTCATTTGTCTTCTGCGAATTGGTCGTCAAAAGACGTCCGATCTCAGCTACTATCCTTTCAGCCTCTTTCGGATCTGTAATTTCTACATAACCATCGTTCATGACATCCTTATCAGTTATGCTTTCATTGATTATTCTGCGAATATTTGTTTCCTCAGCCATTGGCTTTTGCTTCTCGACAGATTGCTCTGACACGTCATTAGGCTTGGAATGTCTCGCCTGAAGACTTGTAGGATGCTCAGTTGGAATAACGGTAGAACCCCATTCTATGCCAAACGTAAGAACCATACAGGCACAGATCCCGATCGTTGCGTAGGCTATCGCCTTTTTCCATTTCCTATGAGTCTTGCCTGACTTTTTTTCATCGGATTCCTTTGTAATTGCTGATATTCTTTCAATAAGAGTTTCAGGAATCTCCATGTCGGTAGGATAGGGGCGAAGCTCATCCATTGAAAGGAAGAGTTCTTGATCGTATGCCAGATCCGGTGGAATTTCATCAGCATCTTTCTCTGAGAAGAAATTCTCTATGAGTCTTTCCTCCTCAGGTGTTGTCTCCGCTTCATAAAATTTATTAAGCAGGACCTGCAGTTTGTCTATGTCGAGGTTATTTTTCATTCTTCAGGAATTCTTTGATGGTTTTTCTTCCTCTGCTCAGGATAACCCTTACGTTTTCCGGAGATTCTCCTGTAGCATCGCTAATCTCATTGTTTGAGAGTTGACTGAATATGCTGAGGGTAAGCACTTTCCTGTATCTTTCGTTTAGTTGTGCGAGGTATTTCATGATCAGTGAGGATGTAGAGGTAAATGAAGCTTCAGAATCTGTCGAGGTATCGGAAGGAATCATTAGGTATAAGCTGGTGATTCTGTCAAAAAACCTGTTAGAATTCTGTCGGATACGGTCTATGCAATGGTTTCTGATGGTTCGGTTGCAGAATGCACCGACATTTTCGGGCACCACCATTCTCTTGTGTTTTTGCCATAATGCCGAAATGGTGTCCTGGACAGCATCGGAGGCATCATCTGGGTCACGGAGAATCGCAAATGCAGTGGCGTACATTTGTCGATACTGGGGAAGCAATATCCGTTTGAATTCTCCGTCGGTCATGTTTCTGTCAGATTATTTCTATACTGACGTATTATGTCGTCGATTTGTTACAAATTTTATCGAAACAAATCGAAATAATAAGTATTATTCGTAAATAAGTTTAAACAACTTCATTTATTGGCATGCAGTATTTATGTGTTTTCATTATCTTAATTATGAAACAAGTAAAACTTATGATATATGAAATGTAAGGATCTGTTAAGTATGCTGTTGATGATATTGCTGACAGTCTTGGGTATTCCTTCTTGTGTCTCGGATATGGATGAGGAAGGGCAGAAAACAACCGGCTATAAGGAGTATGAGCTTACTGTTGCCTCCGTGAAACTCCCTGGAGTACTTACATCATCAGGTTACAATTTTATGTCTGAAGTATTTGCCGTGAAGCGCGATGAATCATCTTCTTGGGAGGCTATGGGAGTAATCGGCGGTTTTGAATATGTGGAGGGATATGAATACCGTATTCGTATCAGTGAGACCAGTTACCTCGATGACAGGAGGGGCGATCCGGCATGGACCGAGTACAAGCTGATGGAAGTGGTCTATAGAGAAAAAAAGGATTCCGAAGGACTGCCGTTAAATTTCATTCCTGCCTGGTATTTTGGTCAGGGCATGTATATCGATCCTGATTTCGTCTATGCGATTGACGCTGATAAAACAGATGAAATTGAGAAGGATCTCAAAAACGATAAAGCCTATAGTTTTAGGGATTGTCGGTATTATCTTTTCTCTAGTAGCTCCGGACACAGATGGTTTAAGCAGGATGCAGATATGAAGACGAAGGACCAAGGTGTTATAGTGTGGAACAGCAAGGATTCCGATAGTTTTCCTGAGTCTTACAAGAATTTGATTCCGCAGGATTACCAGATGGTGACCTCCGGACAATTGGATTTTATAACGGAATCATCATCGATCAATCCCGTCATGAATTATGATGTTTGGATCAGCAGGCAGTTTCCGACCAAATCCAACGATGGAGAGAAGTATTTGCTTTGGCTTTTCAAAGACCTGACGGCATAATATCAGAGTAAATTCCCGGAGGCAAATGTCAGGTCTGTTTCAATTCGCTATTCAATGAGGAAAAAGTAAAGGATCGGTAAGCAGACCGAGCACTCCGCGTGATTGCAAGATCCAGCCGTTGCCGATTGAGGGCGAGGAAAATTAGAATAATACTGTGGAAAAGCGAGAAAGACGTATTG
>JAIDTS010000461.1 GCA_029060585.1 Muribaculaceae bacterium | reverse complement strand
GTCAAGGGTGTCAAGATTGACTTCTTTTCGGGTGACACAAACCGCAACTGGAAGTTTATGGAGGAACTGCTTGAAGCAGGTGCACGTCATCACCTTCTTGTCAACTTCCATGGTTCTCCACTTCCGAGGGGATGGCAGCGTACATATCCGAATTTCATTACCACGGAATCTGTATATGGCGCTGAATGGTACAATAATGTCCCGACCTTTACAGATAAGGCCGCATCCCATAACGCGACACTGCCGTTCACACGCAATGTCATCGGATCTATGGACTATACTCCATGCGCGTTTACAGATTCTCAGCATCCGCATATCACAACCCACGCTCATGAGCTCGCGCTGACAGCACTCTATGAATCCGGCATCCAGCATCTCGCCGACCGCCCGGAGAGCTTCCTCGCTCAGCCTCAGGAAGTCAAAGACTATCTGTCAACACTACCCACTGCTTGGGATGACACAGTCCTCCTTGGTGGATACCCAGGCGAATATGTCATAATGGCGAGAAAGAAAGGTAATGACTGGTGGATCTCAGCCATCAACGGTACTGATGCTCCGGTCCAGCTAACCGATATGGATTATTCCCGTCTTGGGCTGGAGGATTCAACGCTAAATATCAGAATATTCGAAGATGCTAACCCTGGAAGTGAACTAAAATGGAAGATTTCAGACTCCACAGCTTTACCTTCCGGCTTCAATCTCCTTCCCCGTGGCGGCTTGGTAATGACCGTATCAGCACGATAACTGCAATTTTTATCTGACATATGAAATTAAAACTGACTTTCTTCTTATTGCTGTCTTTGGTGGTGTTTGGTGCAAATGCCGCCCAAGACCTCACCTTATGGTATTCCCAACCGGCTGAAGCCTGGGTCGAGGCACTCCCAGTAGGTAACTCGCGGATGGGTGCCATGATCTTCGGTGGCGTGGATCGTGAACGTATCCAGCTTAACGACGAGACTTTCTGGGCAGGAAGTCCTCACAATAACAATAATCCCGAGGGCGTCAAGCACCTCCAGGAAATCCGACAGCTTATTTTCGATGGTAAGGAAAAAGAAGCTGAAAAGCTCATCAATCAGTATTATCTGACTCCTCATCATGGAATGACTTACCTTACACTCGGCTCCCTTTACATCAATTTCGACCATAAAGGAGAAGCTTCAGAATATAGACGTCAGCTCGATATCTCCAAAGCGACTTCAGAGGTGAGCTACAAGATAGGAGATGTCTCTTTTAAACGTGAGACAATCGCTTCCCTTCCCGAAGGCGTCATCATGATCAATCTCTCTGCAGATAAGGCAAAGGCTCTCAATATCTCACTTGAATACGACACTCCGGAGGGCGGAACTGTAAAGATGAACGGTAAGGGGATGGATATAACCATCCCTGGGCGTGAGCATGAGGGTGTCCCAGCAGGTCTGACTGCTAAATGTGGAATTCGTGTGAAGAGTAACGGTAAAGTTTTCGCAAAGGAAGGCATGCTCAATGTCGAGGATGCGGATTATATCGTGATTTACATAGCTTCAGCAACTAATTATGTGAATTATAAGGATATCAGTGGAAATCCGGATAAAATTGTAGCTTCTCTGCTCAAGAATGCAATGAAAAGAGACTTTTCATCTTCGCTGGAAGCTCATACCGCTGCTTATAAGGAGCAGTTTGACCGGGTGTCGCTGACTCTGCCTTCATCGGGCGGAGAGGAGAAGGAAACCCACCTGCGTGTGGCTGACTTCAAGAATAACTATGATCCTTCCCTTCTTGCTCTTCTTTTTCAGTATGGTCGCTATCTCCTGATTTCTTCTTCCCAGCCTGGTGGTCAGCCTGCCAATCTCCAGGGCGTGTGGAATGAATCGAACTATGCTCCATGGGACAGCAAGTATACCATCAATATCAACGCAGAGATGAACTATTGGCCGGCTGAGGTGACTAATCTTTCAGAATGTCACCAGCCGCTTTTCGACTTAATCGAAGACCTAAGTCATACCGGAGCTGAGACTGCTAAGACACTTTATGGTGCTGACGGCTGGGTTGCGCACCATAACACCGATGCA
>JAIDTS010000460.1 GCA_029060585.1 Muribaculaceae bacterium | reverse complement strand
TCCTTTCATTGCTCCACGTATATTCATGCTCATCGTCATAAGCTCGTCGCGATAAGGTTCTGTATCGCTGAACCATGACGAAACCGCTGCAGTAAATTTTCCTGGATCCTTTCTTATGCTTTCAATGTCGGAAATGTCAGGAAACTCCGCGAGATCTCGTTTCTCGAGTTCGGAGTATTCCGTGCGAGGAAAAAACAGGAAAACCGCCGTCATGACGGCAAACGCTATCCCTACGATGAGTATATACATCACCGAGGCTCCGATTCGCCCCTTTTCCTTAGGGGCTTGGTTTTCTGTATGCTGTTCCATTAGAATTAAGTATATTCCTTGTATCGTGTTAGAATCTTGTGTAAATGAATGCATTGTTGGTGGCTCCGACGAGAAGAGCCACGCAACAGACGAGTATCGTTATGGAGACGATGGCATGACAGAACTGCACGGCGTAGTTACCGGCGTATGGGACCCGCACAGCCATGCGGTAGCCAAAATTTTCCACATGTTTTCTGATAGGTAGACACAGTATCAGGGCTGCCACCCATAACCAGAGGTTGTCGATTATCACGGTTTCCACATGCATGGGAAGACCCTGCGGCTCGTTTTGTCCGAAAAAGGCCATGAAGAACTGCTGCATCTTTCCGAAATCATCGTAATAGAAAAGTCCCCATCCTACGAGAATCAGGAAGATACTGTAGATGTAAAGTCCGATCTTCGGCATCCATTTCCATCTGAGCAGCGTATATTTCTCGATCATTATGATGAGACCGAAATACACACCCCATATTATGAAGTTCCAGCTCGCACCGTGCCACATTCCGGTCAGAAACCAGACTGTCATGATGTTGAGGGCCTGATGGCGTCTGTTTCCACCCATCGGGATATAGACATAGTCGCGGAAGAATGATCCGAGGCTCATGTGCCAACGGCGCCAGAAATCGGTCATAGACGTGCAGGTGTAAGGATGGTTGAAGTTCTCAGGGAAATGAAATCCTACGCAACGACCGATACCAATCGCCATGTCGGAATAGCCTGAGAAATCGAAATAGATCTGGATTGAAAATGCAAGTATACCGACCCACGCCGCTGCTGCCGACATATTGGTGAGGTCGCCTCCGAGCAGGGTAGTGGCTATTTCTCCCATGATATTCGCAATTATCACTTTCTTGCCGAGGCCGATAATGAAGCGGTAGACACCATCGGCAACGTCCGCGGCTGTAGCATGCCGGTGGCCAATCTCCTCAGCTACTGTGCCGTAGCGCACGATAGGACCAGCTATGAGTTGCGGGAACATAGATATATACAGCAGAAGGTCGAAATAGTTGCGCTGAGGTTTGGAATCCTCTCGATAGACGTCCACAAGGTAAGAAATAGACTGGAAGATATAGAAGCTTATGCCTATTGGCAGTGCTATCTGAGGATCGGGGATATCGAATCCGAGACCTCTCGCTATTCCAGAGAAGAAACCAAGATACTTGAAGCTTCCAAGTGCTGCAAGATCGGCCGCAATACCAATAATCAGCCAACCCTTACCTATGGCGTTATGTTTCTTATACATCAGCAGACCGCAGATATAGTTGACGAGCACAACGGCCAGCATAAGGAATACATAGATCGGTTCCCCCCACGCGTAAAAAAGTATGGAGAAGATAGTCAGCACTACGTTGCGCAACAGCATCGGACGTCTTAGGCGCCGCTCTTTTAGTTTGGCATGTCGGATTCTGGCTTTGTCGATCCATCCGAACAGTATGTAGAGAAGTCCGAATAGCGGTATGAAGCAGAATATGAAGAATAGATCTGAGAATACCATATCTGTTGGAGGGTTGTTTAGTTTTTGAGTTGTGAGATTGGGAGATTAAAGAGGCAAGAGGTTATGAATGTTCCTAAGATTGCGGCCCCCGATGGATTTGTATGTACTCCATCGTAGGTGTATTGGGGTGATTTAGCTTCCTGACGGTGGGTAATGCCGGTTTCTTTGTCAGCCCTTAGCGTTGTGCTTCCTTTTTCTGAGGCGACACCTTCTATTATGTCGGACACCTTGAAGACTATTTCCGCATCAGTCTTGGACATCTGGAGGGGAGTGACAAACAGAAGCGTGGCGAAAGGAAACCTTGTCTGTAGAATATCTGAAACAAGGCGTATGCTTCCTGCCAATGACGTTACCGCTCCCGGATCAGTCTCCATGTCATATTTGGCTGATTGTTCGGATTGGTCGAATATGCCGGGACGTTTTGCTGCGAACCATGCGTCGTTGGCTCCTGCGAAAAGAACTATTATGTCGGGTGATGCCTTACCTGAATCGCTTGCTTCTATAAGACGGACCGCCTGATTGTAGATCACGTTGTCGTCATGAAGTATTTCTGAATAGTGGGCAGGATTGCGTCGGGTAGACTTTGTGTTTGTCCAAGTAGCTCCGCTTCTGGCATAGACGACTATCTCGGAGGCTATCCCACTTTCTTTCATATAATGTGTCCAACCAGTTTCATTCTGGCAGCTGTCGCCACCGATCCAAGTCATGGAGTCTCCTAAAATCGCTATGCTCGGATGATTTTCAGCAGGTGTCTCTGAATCAGCCGCGGCATGCAGAAAACGTAGCAGTATTAAGAATACTGCTGTCAGGAGTTTAGATATGTTGCATTTATATGGTTTACAATGATTAATCATTGTTATTCATCCAAATAATTTTTATACCTGAAGATAGAATCGCCATCTGTTAAGTTTAGGCGTACAAAGTTACACTGAATTTGTGAATTGACAAAATTCTAAAGATAAAAAATTAAAAAAACGATAAAACTTATAGCAGTTTTGATCTGATGCGCATTATTCTATATTTTTTATTAAAAGTTATTACCTGAGATTTGAACCAACTGACAATCTAAAGCGTTACAGAAGATGAAAACACATTATAAACAATCTAAAAAATTTTAATACTATGACACGCACAATGCTTAAGACCGCCTCCAAATACTGGTGGATTCCAATGATCACAGGCCTTCTTTCAATCGGACTCGGAATCTGGTGTCTAGCAAGTCCAGACACATCTCTCCCCATCATGGCCTACACGTTCGCACTCGTGATTTGCTCCGTCGGTTTTCTCAATACCGTCTTCGCGCTTCTGAGTATCGGAAGCATCTCCGGATGGGGATTCAAGCTACTTGTGGGAGTAATGGAAATCATCTGCGGCGTATGGCTTCTACTTCTTCCAGAGGCATCTATGGTCTCCGCTTTCATCTATGGCATCGGATTCTATCTTGTATTCGTCGCCTTGAACGCGATATGTGAGGCTATCCTCTATTATGGAGACACAAAATACTGGCTTGCTATGTTGCTGTCGTTTATCGTTTGTACGCTTATTCTTGCGGTGATCTTCCTTGCAGGACCTCTTGCTGGCGGAATCGCAGTATGGCTCTACATCGGCATCGCATTCATCACCTTCGGCATCTACCGTATGCTTCTCGGTGTCAAAATCAGCCAGGCCAACAGGATGCTTAACAGGTGATAATGCGTTTAGAGTGATGCGTATTGCGTATCGCGTGGCGCGATTAGAGAATATTTAAATATATATTATAAATAATGAAATGAGGTTTCCGATTTTCGGAAACCTCATTTCATAGTGAATTGCATTAAAGCAATATGATGTCAGCGCTTATTTCTTGATGAACTTATGGGTTTCTTTGTATGAGCCGTTGTCTATCACAAGCACGTAGATTCCCTTTTCAAGACCATTGGTGATGCCTTTTCCAGCCTCACCCTTGGCATACTTGACAATCCGACCTGTGAAAGCATCTACAACAGTGAAATCAGCGTTACCTCTCACCGCGATGATCTCCTCAACTGCTGACGGGGCAAGCTTTTCGTAGTTGGCGAGCACTTCCTCCTTAGAGAGAACGAAAGGATAGATCGTAAGTTCGTCAATGGAGCCATTGAATGTACGGTGTTCGCGTCCTGAAGTGAGCTCGTCGTCACCGCCGATCCACATCAATTCTGTCGGGTTGAAGCTTAGCGCACCTGTTCCGGTGTTGACGGTTGAAATGTTCTGTTTTCCGTCGATGAAGATGGTCATTGAATTTGCGGCTGCATTGCGCACGCATACGATCTGATGCCATTCTCCATCGAAATATTGGCTCGGACTCAGAGCGTAACAGTCGCTCTTAGTCACATCATCATCAATTGAGAAGCAGAGACGGTCAGTGCTTTCGTTTTTCAGTCTTTCAAGACCGATCCAGTTTCCGGTGCCACCTTCTACATTGTCATGGTTGTGAGTTCCGATGCAGAAGAGGTATCCGTCCTGATCTGTTGATTTCATCCAGAGTTCGATGGAGAAGTCATTCTTGCCAAGCATCAGCTCCTCATATATTGTCTGAGTGAGATATCCGTTGCCGTCAAAAGTGATAGCTCCATTGCTTACTCCTTCCTCCGCTCCTACAGAGCCGTTGATGGCGGCTGTGGTGCCTTTGTAGTCGTTGAGTACAGTCTCCGCTCCGATGTTGTCAAACGAGAAGTAAGCAGCACGGCCGCTCTTGTCAACAAAAGTCACCCTTATTGTGCCGGAAATTGATATATCCTCGCCATCTTCAGATCCTACTGTAGAGATTGTGTATGTCCATTCTCCCTTCTCAGCCGGGATTCCGGAAATGATGCCCTTCCCTTCATTGCTGTCGAAAGAGAATTCCACACCCTCAGGGAGACCGGATACTTCCGCACCCTCTGCACGCATCACCTTGAATTCTATATCATCGATCGACTCTCCGAGCGATATCACCTGCTGTAGGCCTCCCTGGGTCACGATGATACGGGGTCGCGTGTCATACTGAGCCTCGAGGTTGTAGCTGAGATGAGGAGGCTGGTTGTAGGCAACGTTCTGCCATGCGATCGCCTCGCGATACTGACGGTCAGTCATCAGGCAGGGCACCTTATACTCACTTGGAATAGTGGTGGTAAAAATGATGAGGTCTGACTCAGTCTCGCTGTCGTGAAGGATCACTTCCTCGCGCCAGTCTCCGAAGATGTCGGCCTGCAGGTTGGGGGTTGCCTTAGTGGTATTGCAAGACGCCGCGTGCGATGTGGCGGCAAAAGCCTTTAAATTAGAAATTGAGGTCAGATTTTCGTTGGGCTTTGTGATGGTGGTTCCGTCAAGAAGTTCATCAAGAAGATCACCGTCCCAGAATATGCGGAAATTGACTGACGGACGTTTTGAGCCAACGACCTTGCCGGAGTTCATCACGTCTCCGTCAAGGGAAGACCAATATTCGCTTCCGCTGAACTTTGAAGAGACATTGGCTATCAGTCCACGACCAACATCCTTACCTCCGGAGGGCTGAGCCTGATAGTAGAGAATCTTGCCTGTCTTTCCATCGCGAAGGGTAGTGGCGTATTTTCCCGTCTTATCCTCGTGTGGCATGAAAATTTCGAGCCCTTCGTTCTCAAGTATGAAATCTCCTACATGGAGAGCATCTCCATGGCCACCTCCTGTAGAATGCAGGAAAGAGCCGTCATGGTCGAGTGCTCCAGAGCCGATGATGATCTCGTCAAAGCCGTCTCCGTCCAGATCCGCTATGGAGAGTGAATGAGTACCCTGCCCGTAGATTCCTTCGCCGGCTTTTTCCGATTTATGGAGCCAACGTTCCTTGAGTTCCTTGCCGTCAAAATCTACAGCCCAAACATATGAGGCAGTGTAGTAGCCTCTTACGAAAACGGCGCTTGGCTTAACACCGTCGAGATATGCAACACCGGCAAGATAACGTTCACTACGGTTGCCGTAGTTGTCACCCCATCCGCTACTGGTCTTGTCATTTTTACGAATGCTCCGGGGAGGATTATATGCTATAGTGTTGATCTCTGCACCGGTCTGTCCATTGAAAACTGTCAGGTATTCCGGACCGCTCATCACAGTGCCGTCGCTCTTTCGGTAATCATCGGATTCCTTGTCATCGCCCATAAGGACGGCTTTTCCGGTTCCGTCTATTGTTCCGGGAGCCGTCTTGCATATAAGCTCGGCTTTTCCGTCGCCGTCGAAGTCATAGACCATAAACTGGGTATAGTGATTGCCCGAACGTATATTATGTCCGAGATCTATGCGCCATAGTTTGGTGCCGTCGAGCTTATAGCAATCAAAGATGGTGTTGCCGGTGAAGCGGGTATGAGAGTTGTCGGCGGCATTTGTCGGGAACCATTTAACGATAAACTCGAACTCTCCGTCGCCATTGACATCGCCGACTGAAACGTCATCGGGTGTATAGGTGTATTCCCTGTCTTCCTTCGCTCCGCCGGGATTAGACGTGCCTCCTTCCGGACGGTCGAGGTGAATCTTCATAAAGTCAGACTCCCATACTTTGGGCGCGTTTGCAGATTCCTTTTCCTCACCATTCAGAATCGCCTTGATTACGTATTTAGAGTCAACTGTTCCTTCAGTATCTGTGAAGTTAGTCATTTTAGTTAGGGGCGCATCGTTTACCTTTACGCCATCGCGATAAATATCAAAAGCGAGGCTTGTGTCGTCGGTAGGGAGCGAGCGCCACGAGATGAACACTCCGTTGTCAGCCTTCACAGCAAGTACTCCACGGCCGAGGTTGTCGGCATTAATCGTATGGGAGTATTGAGCCCATGAAGCTGTAGAGGCGGCGAGCAAAAGCGCAGCCAAAGCAGTTTTTTTCATTATCTAATAGGTTTAGTTCTTATTCTTCAGCGAGTGCTTTGCGCAACTCTTCTATTATTTTCTCATATTCTTCATCGGAAAGATACACTTCACCTGGATTCATGCGGAATGTGCCTCCATAGTCGGGGCCGTCCACGTATTTGGGCGCAAGATGGAAGTGAAGGTGGGAGAGCTTGTCGCTGTAGGCACCGTAGTTGATTTTTTCAGGGTGGAACACTTTGTCCATAGCACGTGTGACGCGCACTACGTCTTTCATGAAAGCATTGCGTTCTTCATCTGAGAGTTCGTTAAGGTCGTTGACGTGTCTGTTGTAGGCCACAAGGCATCTTCCGCGGTATGTCTGTTCCTTGAAAAGGAACGCACGCGATACGCTCAGTGGAGCGATCTCGATCATGAGGTTGTGGAGGGTCTCATTGTCGGTACAATAGAGACAATCTTTGGGATCACTATACATATGTGTTTTGATTATAATAGGTTAGTTCTTTGACGATTTATCCATGACCTGTTTCCTGAATCACTAAAGCGGAAACAAAGGTGTTTTCATCTACAAAGTTAACATATTCTATTGAGTCTGAAAAGTTTTTCGGCCTAAAATTTGTTAACGATCCATTTTAATAGGCCAATACTTTGATATCTCGGAAAATTTTGATAATTTTGTATTCCAAATTCAGAACGCCCATGCATCCAGACAAAGACCCTATCGAACCTGAAAAGACGGAAACGCCACTGACAGGATTTTTGGACTATATAAGATTTCTTGATAGCGACAAATTGTCGGAAATGCTCTCTTCAAGGGTGATTCCATCATTGCTACACACAGTCAGAAAGCATGGTTTGGATGAGTTCTCGGATACTTTGGTCAGAATATGGATTGCCGATATGCTTCTTGATGGCCATAAGGGGAGTACAGTCAAGCGATATTGCGGAGCTCTTCATACACTTTACAATGATTGGGCGAACTCCAATGCAATGAGTCCGGAGAATTCCGCATTTGAGTTCAATCTGGCGGACATCGATATGGAAGGATCTGCAAAGCGACTAAAGGAAACTGAGGAAAATCTCGAGGCTGCAGAAAGATTAGCAAAAATGTCGCTGAAGCAAGATTCTCCGGCTTTAGTCTTCAACAAGGCATTCCAGTATCTTCTCTTCGATCCTTATGCTACGCTAAAGGATATAGTGGCTATGAAGTTTTCAGACGTCCGTCCCGATAGTCTGCATCTCGAGGACATCGTGGTCTCTATGAGGAACGCGCCTCAGGCAAAATACGTATTCCCACTGCAACAGGGAAAGCGTCGTGAGGGGGCCATAATAAAGGATCTTTTATCAGAGCTCCATGCTACGGCCCGTCGGGCAGGGTTGAAATTCACAGAATCATTTTCGAGGGAGTCGATCACTTCGCTCTGGATAGCGTCAGCCATCAGGGAGGATATACCATATGCCGAAATTCGCGGAATGCTGCCTGTTCTGCCTGCTGCTTATTCGTTTCTATCAGTTATTCCTGCGGCGGCAGTATCCGAAGAGAGGAAACTGGAGATAATGAATACAGTAGCCTATTCAATCACCAACAAGAATCCGGGGTGGTTTGTGCTTAGGCTCCGTAGCGGCGTGACTCCGGAGAAAATCCGTGAGCGTCTGAAGGAAAAGGAGAGTCCGCTGCAGAGGCAGATACAGTATTATTATCCTCTGCGATCGGTCAAGAAGATAGAGAAGAAGAAGGTGGTCTCTGTAGAGGTTCCGGTAATCCCCGGACTTCTGTTCTTCCGCTTGCCTTACGATCGAGTAGCTCCCCTTATTGGAGTGATCGGGGATCTTGCATGGTGCTACCGCACCTCCAATACTCCGTCAAGTCCCTACTCTGTGATTCCCCAGGCCGAGATGCGGATATTCCAGCGTTGCGTTGGAGCCTTCACGGAGGACGTGGAGATGGATATAGTCTCCAGCCTGCCTCCCTTGAATGTCGGCGACGAGGTAATGATCGAAGACGGCTCGATGCTCGACGGCCAGCTCGCCACAATACGCAAAGTGCGAAACATAGACGGCACATTGACCTTTACGCTTCGCCTTTCAGACACTGAATTCATTAAGTGGAAGGAAGTCAGCCTCCCCGCCTCCCATCTTTCGAAGGTTGGAGACTGACCAAAAAATTAAAGCCAGAAGTAAAAGAATCAAGTCTTTTTCAGTGGTTACTCGTTAGAAAGACTCATATATAAAGTCACCGTTCTCGTCAATACCTTCTAAGATGAGGCGATATCCGGTTTTGACTGGATTTTTTAACTCAATGGTTTCTCCTTCATCGTCGAATTTTACAGAAGGTAACCATAGCAATGTCTGTTCTGATTGATCTCTCTCTACATCAGTATCTATGGTGAGAATAGGACTCGCATACTCTTTGTATTTTTGGTATCCGAGAGGAATATAATTCTTAATATTTGTTTGTTTTTGCCAACTTGTCTTGTTTCCATGCTTAGTTATGATCATTATAGCTGCTCCACCATATGTCCTGTTAAGTATAGATGTATCTTCAGGTTTAAGAAAATCAATTCGTTCTATGTCTTCAAACGGGATGAGTTCATTGAGTTCGGAGATCGTCGGTCCTTTACCAAAACCTGAAGATGCATTTGGTGCAGGCTGAAAAAATTTTCCGTCTAGGTAAAAAGCAACATATTTGTTGCGAAACTTAATATTCCCATTTATGGTTGAGATGCCTGGGTAAGCACTCATTGCTTCTTCAATGGTGGATATTCCTCTTGCTTTGAAATCGTTGTCGGTACATGAGTATGATGAGCGGTATTCATACATATCAAGGCCATATATTTCTGCACCTGATGGGAATTTATATTTGGAGTTCTCAACTCGCTGACGATTCTTATGAATGTCTCTTGATATGTATGAAATCAGTTCTTGATTCTCGTTTAAGTGCTCATTAAGCTTATCAATTGTAGGAAAGCTGTTATCGGTAAATATTTCATAGTTTGGATCGGGATTCCCATTTTTATTGACTGTTTGTAGAATGAAACGTGTATTTTCGGGAAAGTCAAACCCATTAAGACAGAAGTGTCCGGATTCGTCAGTCTCGGATTCCGTGACGAATTTTTCATTCGGGGCCGAAATCAACACTTTTGTTCCTGCAAAAGGTTTGTTTCTCCGTAGGGATTGTACATGACCGGAGATTTCCTGTCCTATCTCAATAGGAATAGTCGGCTCAACAAATTTATCGAAGAGTGCATCAGGCAAATTATAGCGGCACCACCCATTGACCATCATAAGTAGATCAAGGTTTTGTTCTGTTTCTTTATTTGGGTTTCTGAAATAGTAGCCGGGATTTTCGATTCTTCCTCTCAGCTCGCTTTGAAGGAGTATTTGTGTGTAGATGTTGAGGCCATTTTCATTAGTTTGGCCATTTTGACCAAGTATTCTCAGGCAACAATCTGCAATCTTGTCTTCCTCCGCGGTTAGTTTTATCGTTGTTGAGTCTGGAGAAAGTGTTAATGTCTTGGATTTTTGCGATAGTCGATCTGCACCGATGAAAAAGAATCGTTCGCTTATAACGGCACTATCGTTCGGCGAGACGAGCATTGCTTGATACAGCCCTGAAGGAAGCTCAGATTTATCAATTGAGAATGATTGGCCTGATGAGATCGGAAATGAGAAGAGCCCATTTGCCCTACACGCTATGACCAAATCATATGTCTTATTTTGGCCTCCCACTACGCTGAATGTGCTTTTTGTTCCAGTACTTGTATATCGCAATGCTGCGGCTCCCATTTTAGAAGACCCAATTTCAACAGCATGTTTCTTCTTATCGATATCGTAGTATTCCGCAATATATGTTTTTTCGTCCTCTGGAATGAATACAACACTCCCCATACCGTTATGAGAGGTTTTGAAATCGGCAATCCACTCCCCATCGTTGTCTCGTATGATTCCAGATGCATTTATGCCCTTTCCATTGGCATCAGTCGCTTTGAATGCTATTTTGCAAGGTACTCCTTCAATAAGCCAACCTCCTTCCGGATAGAAAGCCAGGTTGATGTTTGGGGTGACATTGTCCTCAATAGGAATGAACTTACCGTAATCTCCGTATTTAACCAAAATTACATTTTCTCCATCATTTAGATTATAATCTCTCTTGAAATCATGATTCATAGAGTGCTCTATATATTTACCGTTCGGCATTATATAGGACACCTTTCTTGAATGCATTTTGGATCCATTTGATTTATTCAGCCTTAAGATCCCCTCTGTTATGGAATCTCCTTTGGAAAAGAATTGGGTTTCGACAGAGATTTTATCTCTATGTCGCGACAGAAGCTTCAATGGTTTCTTAAAAAAATAGTCTTGTCCTTGATTCTCCGCAAAAGTGGTATAGACAGCAATTGTGTATTGGCCTTCATAGATGTCTGGATCTATGGGAAGATATCCCTTATAGATTCCATCACGTTCCATTACTTTTATTCGATTTTGAACATTCCCAAACGGATTGATAAGTTCTACATATGTATACTTACTTATAGAAATTTGACGGTGAGTTGCTGCATCTACTATAAATATACGAAACCATACAGTATCTCCTCCTATATAGATATCTCGGTCAGTAACCATATGTATTTTCTCTTGTGGATATATACTTCTTTGCATCTCGATACGATCCATATACAATTGGGATGGTGCGCTTGTTGTCATGTCGTTTGCCATGTTCTTGTTAATGCCCAATATATATATACCTAAGATTACTACATAGGTAAAGATATTTTCATAATGTTTCATAATATAAATGTTTTGAGTTAGGTACGGAATTAAAAATTATATTTTATTGTGAATCCCAGGAAAATAGAAACTTATCAATGCTAATTTCTTTGTAATTCTTTCTTGAAACTATCTGAGTGGTATTTTTTATAAAGTAAATAGTACAATACCATTTCTATTTTACGAGCTTCCGTTTGATATATTCTATTAGTATTTAGGTGTATTAAACTTGCATAATTTATGGTTTGATTTTTTATGCAATTTGAGGACCTTATGATTTTATTCATAGCTTCAAAATAATCATTCTGAAGATAAGAGATCTCTTTTGAAAAGGAAGAAAATGTCTTAATAGATGTATCAAGAGTGTTTAAGAAACTTCTATAATTTCTAAAAGACTTATTCATTGATATAAAAGAATCTTCTGAGAGATTCAATTCATGAAGGTACGATAGCATTACATTCCGACAGAACTCAGCTCTATTGTTATTGTCTTGTATAAATCTCGATAAAATATCGTGAATTGTCCAAATTGCAAAACAATTTGTAATGAATATAGAGTTATGTAAATACTCTAAGGTATGCAAAACTAGATTACTATTCAAGCAAAAAAGATTTTCTGTTAATAATATGTTTTCTGCGCCATATCTTTCTAATTCTCGTTCATATCCATCAATATTCCAAGAATGTATGTAGCCATTTAATACAGCCTGCTTTAGATAGTTGTGTATAATCTTTAATGCAGACATGAGTTTTCTTTTATTTGAGAAATGGAATCTTAACCTTATATGATATCCAATATCAAAGTATCTTATAAAAAACCATTTATCTGAAATAGATGGATAGATGGAATCGACTATGGGGCGAATGTAATTATCAATAACAAAATTACTTGCTATTGGATTGATATAAATTTTTAAATAAATCCACTCTTCTAATGGGGGAAAATATCTTATCACCTTACTCATCGTGTTTAAAATTTAAAATTGGTATAATTATCTGAGAAGAATAATAGTTTTTAGAGCTGTTTTTTATTAAACATTGTATCATTAAAATAAATAATATAC
>JAIDTS010000046.1 GCA_029060585.1 Muribaculaceae bacterium | reverse complement strand
TTGTCGAACTCATGGTTGCCGAGAATCGAGATATCCACACCCAGCATATTCTGGAGAGGATACTCCACGTCTCCCTTGAAGAATTTGAAATACAAGGAGCCCTGAACCTTGTCGCCTGCGTCGACAAGGATAACATCCTTGTTGGCAGCCTTGACAGAATCGATTATAGCTTTACGCTGCATGACACCACCGCGTCCGTCGGCATCGGGAAGAATGAGAGAGTGGGTATCGTTGGTATGGAGAATCACAAGGTCGCGGGCAACGGCTCCGAAAGCCGCGCCCGCGATCATAGCTGTGATGATAAACTTCTTCATCACTTATAATTTATCATTAATAATAGATCATTAATCATTGGAAATGAGGTTTTCGCCGGTCATTTCCTTCGGCTGTGGGAGTCCGAGGATGTGGAGCAGCGATGGAGCCACATCGGCGAGAC
This sequence comes from Muribaculaceae bacterium, assembly GCA_029060585.1. The sequence continues at coordinate 1,471 of JAIDTS010000046.1, read as the reverse complement.
GGCCATTTTTCACTTTGGCGTTCTTATCGCCAATATAGATGAAGGGGACAGGATTGAGCGAGTGAGCCGTATTGGGGCTACCGTCCTCGTTAAGCGCATGGTCGGCGTTGCCGTGGTCGGCGATTATGATGCTCTCGTAGCCATGTGCAAGCGCTGCAGTTACTACCTTTTTCACGCATTCATCGAGAGTCTCGACGGCCTTCTGGATTGCGGGATAGACACCTGTGTGGCCTACCATGTCGCCGTTGGCGAAGTTGACGACGATGAACTCATATTTTTCGCTGTCGATGGCCTCCACGAGTTTTTCGGTCACCTCAGGCGCAGACATCTCGGGCTTCAGGTCATAGGTCGCAACCTTTGGAGAAGGCACGAGCACACGCTCTTCGCCGTCGAAAGGAGCCTCGCGACCGCCATTGAAGAAGAATGTCACGTGAGCGTACTTCTCGGTCTCTGCAATGTGGAGCTGCTTGAGCTGCTTTGCCGAAAGATATTCTGCCAGAGTGTTGGATACGTCTTCCTTCGGGAAGAGGATGTGTACTCCGGTGAAGCTACTGTCGTAAGGAGTCATGCAGTAATACTGCAGATCGGGAATGGGGTTCATGCCGGCTTCCGGGTGCTGTGTCAGCACGGTCGTAAGTTCCTTGGCTCGGTCATTACGGTAGTTGAAGAAAATAACAACGTGGCCTGCGCCTATACGTCCGTCTACCTTATCGTTGACGATTGGCTTCATGAACTCGTCGGTGATGCCTTCCTCATAGTATTCCTCCACAGTCTTTACTACGTCGGAGCTTTCCTTACCTGCACCGTAGATGAGCTGGTTGTAGGCCTCCTTCACACGGTCCCAGTTCTTGTCGCGGTCCATCGCGTAGTAACGTCCGATAACGGAAGCGAGATGGCCGGCGCTCTTTGCGCAGTGCTCCTCTACCTCCCTCAAGTAGCCGGCTCCGGACTTGGGGTCGGTATCGCGGCCATCCATGAAGGCATGGATGTATACCTTATCCAGGCCGTAAGCCTTTGCGGTATCGCAGAGGGCAAAGAGATGGTCGAGGCTCGAGTGCACGCCTCCGGCCGAAGTAAGGCCCATGAAATGGATAGGCATTCCGGTCTTCTGGGCGTAGCCGAAAGCACTCTTGATCTCCGGATTTTCCATGAAGCTTCCGTCGGCGATAGCACGGTTGATTTTCACGAGGTCCTGATATACGACACGCCCGGCACCGATGTTGAGGTGGCCTACCTCTGAATTACCCATCTGGCCGTCGGGAAGTCCGACGTTCTCGCCGGAAGCCTGAAGCTGCGAGTTGGGATATTCAGCCACAAGGCTGTCGATGAAAGGTGTCGGGGTATTGAAGATGGCGTCATCCTTCTGATGATCACCGATACCGTATCCGTCAAGGATAATCAAAAGAGCTTTTTTGTCCATATGTTTTTAGTTATAAGCTGTCAGCTTTCAGCGATCAGCCTTTAGATTTCA
>JAIDTS010000459.1 GCA_029060585.1 Muribaculaceae bacterium | reverse complement strand
GATGGAAAACGGTAGTGTTACCGAGATCGACCTCAAGGGAAAGAAGCTCCAGGGCACACTTGACCTCAGCAACTTCCCCAACCTGACTAAGGTAGACGTAACCGACAACCAGCTTACAAGCCTTATCGTCGACAACTGCCCCGCACTTGTAGAGGTAAACGCAGGTCGCAATCAGCTGAAGAGTTTCTCGGCTCAGGCTTGTCCTTCTCTTCAGACCCTCAAGCTCTATCGCAACCGTCTTTCAGAAGTTGACCTCAGCGGAGTTCCCTTGCTGAAGAACTTCAACATCGCAAGCAACTTCCTCGTATCTCTCGACGTTGCCAACTCTGCAAACCTTGAGACCCTCAACGTAATGAGCAACCGTCTTGAGCAGCTCGTAGTGACCAACTGCACCGCCCTCAAGCACCTCTATGCAAGCTATAACGAACTTGAGCAGGTATCTCTCTCAGGTCTTACCTCTCTGCAGAACCTCAATGTGAGCGACAATAAGATCTCGAAGCTCTATATTCAGAACCTTCCCGCTCTCTTCACTCTGCTTGCAAGCGACAACCACATGACAAGCTTCGGCATCAGCGGCTGCCCCATGCTGAGCGACCTCTGGCTCCCCTACAACTCGCTGACTCAGTTCTCTGTTGAAAATTGCCAGAACCTCGCATTCGTTGACCTCCAGTACAACAACCTTTCAACCGTAATGCTGAGCAACTTCAGCCAGCTCCAGAGAGTAAACGTTGCACAGAACCCGACACTCGTAACGCTTGATGTTTCCTTCGATTCAATCCTTCGTTTCGTAAACGTATCAGGCGACACAATGCTGACCGACTTCCGCACAGTGGCAAGCCCGCAGCTCCATCAGATCCTCGGCGTTTGGAGCAACTACATCTAATTAGAGAATATATAAAACGCGATAGCCGGCATCCCGAAAGGGGTGCCGGATTTTTTATTGTTATCGGGTTATCTGGTTATCGGGTTGTCAGGTTTAGGGTTGGGATTCTTTTCTTACGGTTTTATTTGCAGAAGAGAGGAAAAATGTTTAACTTTACACTACCAATAGAAAACATAGAAACAATACAACAGATATGAATTTCAGAATTCAGGATGTGCCCAAAAGCAGCGTGAGCGAGTTTTCGTTCGGGGCTATGGCTTGCTGCATAACCTCATATAACGTTTCGCTTGCAGTCCATCACGGCATGCTCACAAAAGGGGCCTTCGCAATAATAAGCATTGCAGGAATAATTTTCGTAGGATGGTTGATATGGTTTTTCCGTATGTATCTTGGAGATCGGGCTGTCATAGCTATGCCGCGAAGTTCAGGCAGAGTAGTGGAGATAGTTAATTGGATTCTTTTCGCTATATGGGTACTGACTACGTGGGTGACGGGTGTATGTCGTCCGATATTCGGCATAGCGTCATGGTGCCTATGGTGCGCCTCATTCCTGTATTATATTTTCAGTTCCGGAAGCCGGACTACGGCAGATAAAGAGAAGTAATTATGGGGGAAATAAGAATCATTCGTGAGCCTCTGCTGATGGAAGACTTGGTCAGTGGGCTTTGTATGTATCCTGATCTTAGGGATACCGACGCAGAGAATAAGAAATTGATAGATCTTTACCGGATATGGGCAAGGATTCCTGATCAGACACACTCGTGCAATGTAGCGGTTGTAGACCTATACGAAAGATATTTTGAAGATACTGACGCGCTCGTGACGTTCGAGAGGAATGTAGCTGTCGGAGTAAAGACAGCAGACTGTGTTCCGATTCTTGTCTATGCACCCGACAGACAGGGAGTTGGGGCGATACATGCAGGATGGAAGGGTACGCTCGGTGGAATAGTCGACAATGTGATGGATGTGCTCGAAAGTCAGGATGTGGATCCTTCCCGTCTGCAAGTGGCCTTCGGGCCTTCCATAAGCAAGGACGTATATGAAGTGGACAAAGAACTCGCAGATCGCTTCATAGAGGCAGGATTTAGAGACTATGTATCATTCCCTAACGGCTATGATGAAAAGCCCCATATTGACCTTCAGGGAGTCAATAAGGAGCGTTTCCTTCGGCGGGGAGTGAAGCCGGGGAATATCAGGCTTCATCCAGGTTGCAGTTTCGGATCAAGGGGAACGGATGGCATCCCTCTCTATGCGAGTCATCGAAGAAGCAAGGGAGCTCCTGCGAGAATGCTGACGTGCATAATGCTGCTGGATGAAAGAGAAATGTCTTATTATCATAGTCTATGTCGGGTGGCGTGTGAGAACTGATCTGAAGTCGTTTGCATGACGGTGTAAGAGACTACACAAAAAAAGGGAATATCCGATTCGGATACTCCCTTGATGCTTTATGTTATGTATAATTACTCAAC
>JAIDTS010000458.1 GCA_029060585.1 Muribaculaceae bacterium | reverse complement strand
AGGATTATCGTCTTATCCACTATCTCGTAAGATACATTTAGGTCTTCGACGAATATCCTGTTGAGTATCTGCTGAAGTGTCAGATTATGGAAAGTGCCTGAGATTGCAGGATTACCTGCCAGCACATCTTTTTGGTATACAAAGTCGTAACCTGTACGTTTACGCAAATCAGTGATGACCTGCTCGATAGGAGTGTCGCTGAAGGTCACATCATAAGTTGATGACCCCTTCGCTACTAACGCATTGAGCAAAAAGACCATTGTGATTATTGCGATGATTATTGATCGTTTCATTGCATATTATAGTTTTGATCCTATGGTTGCGAGGAAATTAAGATTAGATTGTCCTTTACCTTAAAGGAGAGTCCGCCTGACTTCTCAAGAATCGCTATGGCCGTCTTGAAGTTGCTGTAGCGCGGTATACTTCCCATGAATATTGTCTCGGCAGCGTCTTCGTCGGCGAATTCATACTTGAAATCATACCAACGGCTGAGGTCTCTCATTATCTGCCTTAAAGACTGCTCCTCGAATACAAAGCGGCCGTGGCGCCACCCCGTCACGTGCTCGATGTCGACATTGCGGATCGCAGCCTTGGCGGTCTCCTTGTCAAACATCGCCTGCTTTCCCGGAGATATGAACACCTCGCCTCCTCCCGTGGTAGGAGTCAGGGATATGCTTCCGCTGCTCAACGTAGTATAGACCATTGCATCTTCCGGATACGCACGGATATTGAATTCTGTGCCGTAGACCTTGACCCGCTGACCCGCGGCCTCTACGATGAACGGAGCTTCGGGATTCTTCGCCACATCGAAATATGCCTCTCCCTCAAGCTCCACTTTTCGCGAACCGGATGCGAATCGAGCCGGATATATCAGTTTCGACTCCGAGTTTAGCCATACCCGGGTACTGTCTTCGAGCGTGACCACGAACTCTCCGCCTCGAGGCACGTCGATCTGCAATGGCCCCTCCTCGGCCTTTTCAGCTATATATCTTGCGGTCGCCGGGTCTGAAAGATGGATTGTGTCTCCCTTTTCGGTAGTCACAACCGCACGCGAACCACCGGGTCCGAGATTTTCAATCCGAAGCGGAAGCTGACTCTCCGAGGCGATGGCTACAGATGGACGCTCCGGCATATTGCGGTTTTCCTTATACAAAAAGAAGATTCCTGCAAGAATCGCGATAGAGGCTGCCGCGAACGAGACAACATGCTTGATCGAGATTCCTTTACGTCGCGGAGAGTCATGACCTTCCGCATATACGTCCCCCTCTATACCGAGACGACGCTTCATCTCAGCCATCGGACGGGATGGGTCGATCATTGACCTCATGCGGTAATCCTCGGCGATACGCTTCGGATCGAAAACACTATCCAAAAGAGCCCGGCGCTTCTCAGGGTTCTCTGCTATCCACGAGTCAAGAAAAGCCTGCTCTCCGGCAGTCAGTCGGCCGCCGGAGAGTAGCTTGCAGAGTATGTCGATTATTCGCTCGGTATTCATTAATCGTTATGATATGTTTTATTTTACGAGGGAACGGAGCTGTTCTTCCAACTTCGAGTCGGACGGCATCATCGCTTCGGGAGCGATGAGCTTACCGTCTTTGCCGATTATCATGAATCTCGGAATGCCGGTGATGTTCATCGCGCTCATGAAAGCATCGCCCTGACCTTCGGCAAAGATATACTGGGGCCATGTCGGCTTATCCTTGGCCACGAGGGCCTTCCATGCATCTACATCTGTGTCGCAAGAGATTGAGATGAATTCTATACCTTCCACATCTTTCATGCGTTCTACAAGCTTCTCGAGATGAGGAATCTGCTTGCGGCATGGTCCGCACCATGTAGCCCAGAAATCGATATAAAGCACCTTTCCGAAAAGTTCCGACAGTTTACAGGTCTTTCCGTCGGTAGTAGCGATGACGGGATCGAACCTGAGCGGCTCTCCGGCCTCCACCACCTTCACTCCCTGCGCCTGAAGCGTATAGGTGTCTATTAATTCAGGGTAGTCTTTGGCAAGCTCCGAGTATCCTTTCATGAATTCAGCCGCATCTTCGGGAGTCGGCTTGGTATAGGCGAAAAACTGGTGGGGCATCATATGGTAGAGTACCTTGCGCGTACGAGGATTGCTGATTTTTTCATCTACCATCTTCAGCTGTGCCAGGCTCTTTGCATATCCATCGGGCGATCCGTCGGCATATGATTTCCCGTTGAGCCAGAGGAAGATCATGCCGGATTCAAGAGCAGCGTCAGAGTTGGGATCGATCCCCTCGATCAGAGAAGAGTATCTTGTATCTTCCCATGGCTCGGCATCCTGCTCATAGGCGGCATCCTCGTAGATGAAACCCTCCATACGCTTCGACAACATGGATGCCAGTTCTGAATAATATGCCTTCTTGTCCTTGTCGCCGATTGTCGCCACCTTTTCGTCTACCTTCTTCCTGTCTGATTCCAGACGCTTGAGTGCCTCTTCCGTAGTCATGCGTGCCTCGGGATCCTGCGGTGAGTAGATCATTATATCATATGTGGTAGCAATAGTATTGTAGACATCACTTAAGTCGGCATTCTCACCCGAGAAAGATATCTGATAACCTGAGGCCGGATTGCCGGTGATATCCACTGTCACGGTCTTTCCCGGCTCAAGGTACACACCCCAATATCCTTCAGAATCCGCCATTAAAGTGGCGTTGGTGCCCCCCTCCGGTATCAGCGAGTCCGGAATCTGGAATCTTCCTTGGGCATCACGCTGGAGCTCAATGGTACGGTAGCGAAGCATGTCGCCATCTTCATTATAGGAAAGCACGAAGTCTTCTATGCTGTCGTTTGCGATTGTACCTTGAAGGGCGATTCCGTCAACATGCCCCTGACTGCCCGAGCAGGCTCCCGCCAACATAAGGCCAATAACGAAAGAAGCGCCTAAGATTGTCTGATGTCTCATAATTTCGGTTTTTATAGTTTTGGTTCAGTAACCTAAATACGCAGTATCTATGCTTAAGTATACCTGAATTGATATTTTTTTTAAAAATTCCCTTTTTTTGATATACCTTCTCATAAAGAATGCGTATTTCAGTAAAATCGTAATTATAAAAACTGTCGACATGAAAAAAAATCTACTGCTGATCTCCGGCATTCTCTGCAGTGCCGTATCCCTTCAGGCCGCCGCACCGGAAGGAAACCTGTATATTCTCGGACTTAACGGAGACACCACTCCTTCCGAAGCTAATCTTCTGGTGCTCGGAGAGCGCGACGAGGATGACATCGACGAGGGGATTTGGCGCTGGTCGCTCCCTGAGGTCAATCTTACAGCTGCCGAAGGAACGGTGACAGTAAGCGACGGAGCATCCTTCAGCCTCGGATTTGACGAAGACAACCAGTTCGGGTTCACCAACGACCTGACTTCCTCGCAGAGCATGATATATATGGCACAGGATGGCCCTGCAATAAAATACAATCTTTCCGAAGGCTCATATCAGGTAATGGTTGCCCTTTTCGAGGACGTGGAGGGCGACATGGGAGGTGACACGTGGATCCTGCAGATAAAGTCGCTCAACAGCGAGGAGCCAACAGAACAACTTTATCTTCTTGGATTCAACGACTATACAGAACCCTCAGCCGCATGCTGCTTCCAGAAGATCGAGTATACCGAGGACGGCGAGACTTACTTCATTTATTCACTGCCGCGCTATTTCGTGTCGGAATGCGAGGAAGGATTTACCGTATATAATGCCGGTCAGGACGTGACCCTCGGACAGGACGAGACTTTTGCCTCCATGGGCGATGTGACTGATGAGAACCCGATGGCTTTTCTTGGTGCTGACGGCGCACCCGTGAAATGCTCGCTTAAGGAAGGATACTACGATGTCAATCTCACTATGGCCGGTGCGATGACGATGATATCGTTCATGATCTGCGAAGACCAGACTCCACAGGATGAGCTTGCATACTATCTCGTAGGAGTAAACGGAATCCAGACGCCAGACGAAGCCTATAAATTTGACCGCCAGGAGATCACAGAGGAATATGAAGACGAAGACACTGGAGAGACCGAATCCTACACCTCGTTGATCTATGTCTTGAAGGATGTTGAAATTAAGGAGGCTGCCGAACTGACGGTTGCGGCTCAGGACAATGTGTATGTGTTCGGATACAACCCAGACTTGTCCGCTTTCCTTCCGAACGATTTCAGCAATACCATGCCCTTCTCTTCATTGGCAGTGGGCGGAGAAGCGCTCAAGTGCTCGCTTGAGGCAGGAAAGTATAACTTTAATTTCAGTATATCCAACGTAAACACCGGCATGCTCGCTGCCACGCCGGTTGAAGACGATGCGGTAGATTCCATCACAGCAATCTCAGGCACTCCCGTATATTATAACCTCCAGGGCGCACGTGTGGCAAATCCCGAGAATGGCATATTCATCAAGGTTCAAGATGGAAAGACTACAAAAGTGATCAAATGATCGTGAAGGCATACGCCTAAACATCTATTTGGGTCCGGATTTATGTCCGGACCTTTTTTATTTTCGGATTTTTTCGTTAATTTTGTCTTTTGAATGCACTTTTGCGTATTTTTTTAGAAAATGGCTTCTACAGAATTGACAGAAAGGGCTTATTTGAGTTTCATCGAAGGTGATATTGAGTATTTCTATACTTATGTCTACGCCGACATGATTCTCTACGCCAGTTCGTGCCTTCCGGGGCAGCTGTCGATTATGGCCGAAGACTGTGTACAGAACGCAGTGGAGAAGGCTTATGGCCGAAGATCGGACTTTACCTCCGCCGCGCAGTGGAAAGCTTTTTTGATAACTTGTATCCGAAACAAGGCCATCAGTTATCTGCGCAACTCAAACGCATCGGAACGATATCAGGAATTTGTAATAGGTCTCGGAGAACTTCATGAGGATATTCTTCTCGACTACATCCGCCAGGAGACCCTCCAGCGTCTGTATGCCGCCATTGACGGGCTGCCACAGGAAATGCGCGATCTGCTTGAGATGAGTTTTGAGGAAGGACTAAAGAACTCCGAGATCGCGGAGCGTCTCGGAGTGGCTGAGATTACGGTCAAGAAGCGGAAGGCCCGACTGATCGCCATGCTACGCTCTGCTTTCCCTGACGGCACGCCTACGGCCATGGTGGTCCTTATTCTGGGCATGCTGGCAATCCACCACACCCCTATACCTTGAGCGGGGAATGGGATTTTTTACTAAATTTGCAAATCTAAGAACAGAATTACCATGAGCTTACCTGATTTAAAGGAGTTGAAGAATAGCCTTGCCGGTTATTTCGATCTGTCGGCCGACCTGCTTCCGCAGGAAGAGGCGGAAAACGTGATCCGTGAGGGAGTGTCTTTCCGCGGCACCAACATCATAATCCTGATCATCGCCATTTTCATAGCGTCGCTTGGCCTCAACACCAACTCTACGGCTGTCATTATCGGCGCGATGCTCATCTCGCCGCTGATGGGCCCGATAATCGGTATCGGACTCGCAGTCGGTATTCAGGATTTCGACCTGATGAAGCGTTCTTTCCGCAACCTTCTGGCTGCGGCGTTTTTCAGCGTGATTACCTCCTGCGTATACTTCCTCATCTCCCCCGTAAATGAAGGTCATAGCGAGCTGCTGGCCCGTACGTCGCCTACCATTTATGACGTATTCATCGCTTTCTTCGGTGGATCTGCAGGTATTTTGGCTATTGCCAGCAAGGTAAAGGGAAATGTCATCCCAGGTGTTGCCATCGCTACAGCCCTTATGCCCCCGCTCTGCACAGTCGGCTACGGGCTCGCCACTTTCCAGATGAATTATTTCTTCGGAGCCCTCTTCCTCTTCTTCATAAACTCAGTCTTCATCGCCTGCGCCACCACTGTCGGCGTGAAGCTTATGAAATACCATATCAAGGACTTCTCTAATCCACAACGTGCCAAGAGAGTACGAAACCTCGTATATACCATAGCTCTCCTGACAATGATTCCTGCCGGTTATCTTACATGGAGAATGTTTCAGCAATCGGCTTTCAATGTTAATTGTCAGCGTTTCGTGGAGCAGCAATTCAACTTCGATGGCACTCAGGTGCTTCACTCATCGGCAGAGATGAAAGGCAACAACAAGACACTTACGGTAAGCCTCATCGGCAAGGTGCTTCCGCAAGATTCCCTCGTTCTGGCTCTTACTGACAAACTTCCTGACTACAATCTCGGTGGCACACGCCTGAAGATCATCCAGGGTGATAATCCTGAAAATATATTCGATGCCACACAAGCCACGTCTACCATGCTGCGCGACATGTATCAGGTGACACAGAATACCATCAACAGCCAGCGGGAGACTATCGACTCCTTACGGGCCATAAACGCCGACATATGCCGCAACGACACGATGGGAGCCACGATATCGCCAGAGCTGAAAGTATTGTTTCCGGAAGTCACAGACATAGCCGTGACCAGAGCCATAGTAAGCAATGTCGACACCAGGCGCCTCGATACCCTAAATGTCGCACTCGTGCGCTACTCAAAACCGATGAACACCACTCAATCCGACAAATTCCTGAAATATCTCGAGGCGCGCCTCTCGACAAAGTCAATCAAGATAGTCCCTACCAACTGATTACTATCTCAAACCCCATCTTAATGTAGGGACGCACGGCCCGTGCGTCCGCCTATGCATAGCCGGGTTGTCGTAAGGTGAAAGATTTTATAATTATATCGGAAAGTCATATATACTCCACTCTAAGGATTTGGATAAAAAGGATGGTTCCGTTTATCTTCCTTTGTATATGGCCGGTCTATTATGAACTTAAGTTTCTAATATAGCAATAGCCTATCATATAAATATTAACATCGCGCAGAGGAGCAAAGGGCTCGCTGAGATAATTTTCCAACTCTGCCGGCACCATTCTGTCAAAGGCAGCAAAGTGCGCGGAGGCTCGCTTAGCATCCGCTCCGCATTGCAGGTTTCCTTTAGCTTTTGGATAGAATATTCTTTGGCTGATTATTCGACGGGGCTCCCTCATTCCTGCGATGCGGAGCGAAGCGAGCGAGCCTTTGCGGGCTTTGCTGCCTTAATGGAAATTGCAATTACTTGGCGAGCCCTCTGCTCCTCTGCGCGATTAATTTCTTTCATATCGTGGGACCATACACATACGTTGAGGCTAAATCCGAAACTTGAGTTATGAATCAATCAAGTTTTTGAAAAAATACCAGATCATATTTGGCGAATCCAAAAATAAATTATAATTTTGCAGGTGCAGACCGTCTCTCAGAAGCCCCGGTCTGGGGTCAAAGCGGGAGGGACTGCCTCGATGCTCATTAATGGCATCGTGTTAGACATAATAGAAAGCGTTTATCCGCGCTGATTCTTGACAACCTGAAATGTCTCGCAAACTTTTCTTATCTATGTCAAGGATTGAGCAACGGTAGACGCCCATATGGATATGCTACATCCGTCATCAGCCTTGTCATCCGTGAGGATGGCTGGTTTGATGCTATCGTTGCATATACAAGCGTGGGCTTCTGCGTTGCCGTCCGACATAGATAGGGCAATGCGAGAAGCCTCAGGTTGTAGGACGGCAACAGATACAGATTCCTACGCTTTTTTCATTTTCCAACCTAACGCCAACGAGGGGAAGACCGCGGC
>JAIDTS010000457.1 GCA_029060585.1 Muribaculaceae bacterium | reverse complement strand
TTTAGAAGCGGACTGCGAGCTCAAGAACGAGCTTGTTGCCCTGGCCTTCGGCCGGACTGTAGCCGTGCATGTAGAAATACTGCTCGTAGTCGAGCATTAGGTCGGCGAAAACCTTCTTATATCGGTAGGAGAGAGTTCCGCCGAAAGTCAGGCGGTGTCGACCGGGATTGTCGGGGGTGTCTTCCACTCCATTCCATTGGCGGGTCATTCCGTCATATCTGGCCTGCAGGCTCCAGCGGTTGAATATGCCGAGCTTCGCGTATCTTCCATAGTCCCCCCAGGCCACCCATGAGTGAGCGTCGTCGTGTGTAGAGCCGACGTAGTGCTCGTTCATATATTCGAGTCCTCCGCGCCAGTTGCCGTGCGTCCAGGTGGTGCCGATGTCATATAGCATGATTCGAGTGGCATCAGGCAGGATATCCATCACGCCGCCGCATAAGTTGAAGTCGCCGAGCTGCAGCGACACGCGTCCGCTTCCCATATAAGACCTGCTCCAGACATTATGGTTGGCTGTCCCTCCGGCGTTGCCGACAGCAGCCTCTACTGTAAGCGGCAGCGACACAGGAACCGTATACGTCAGCTTTGCTCCCACCTTGCGGTAGTTGCACATCTGTTTTCCCATAAACGAGCGGTTGGCGAATACATAGTTCTGCGGCGCCATGAAAGGCTCCCGACCGAACGGCATGCGGAACTGTCCGGCCTGCACCTCGAGTCCCTTCGCCACGCCCATCTTCACATAAGCATCATGAACCTTGAACACTCCCTGGTCGCAGAGGTCGACCTGAAGGAAATATCCTATCTTGGGAGCCACTTTCCCTTCGGCTGTGAACCTCGCCCATCGGACCTCAAATCGGCTGCGTCCGGTCTCTGTGTCGAGTTCCCATCTCGGGCGGACGGCTCCGTGGAATTCCGGAACGTAGCTGATCTTATCGGCTCCTTCGGCTGGCTGGGGGGTAGATTCGGCATGAGCCGGAAGGCATGCGAGACCCACGGCAAATAAGGCTGCTATTGAGAAAACGTGCTTTTTCATGATTGTAGTTGATGTTTGAGGGTACAAAATTAGGATTTTTTTATTAACTTTGCAAGAAAATTGAGTCTTGAGTCTTGAGTCTTGAGTCTTGAGGGTTGGGAAGTGAACTGGCGGACGGCATATAATGGCTTGGATTTGAAAAGAAGGGCAGGCAACGCAGATCGGCTGCGGGCTTTCGCCCTGCCGGAAGCGCTGACGTGGCCGGATGGATCGCGGATTTATATAGTCTTAAGTCTTAAGAGGCATGTCAACGACCTGGCCGACGCTGATTCGTGGCTGAGCCCGGCTTCGCCGGCTGACGCGGATAATGTAGGGCAGTGAGTTAATGGAAGTTCAATGGTAGAGCGCAGAGTGGTAGGAGCGAGTATGGAAGATTAGACAAATGAAAAATAAAAACTTATTTTATATATGGTAAAGCATATCGTAATGTTCAAGCTTCACGGCAGCGACGAGTTGCGCCGCAAGATCGCCGAAGATTTCAAGGCAGCACTTCTGGCCCTTCCCGGTAAGATAGAGTGCCTGCAGGCAATGGAGGTAGGAATAAACGAGAATCCTGCCGAAGACTGGGATGTGGTGCTCACGGCTACGGTGCCTGAGATGAAGGATGTTGCCGTCTATGCGAAGCATCCGGCTCATGTGGCGGCAGCCGCCATCCTCGGACCCTACAAGGAGGCCCGCGCATGCGTGGACTACCAGTGCTAACGATAAATGATAAATGATTAATGATTAATTGAGTCAGGAATGATCAGGCTTCAGATCGAGGAACTCACCAAGTCGATAGGCGACAGGATGCTATTTGCCGACCTGTCGCTGACCGTAGAGGAAGGGGATAAGATCGGCATCGTTGCCAGAAACGGAGCAGGAAAGACCACTTTACTCAACATCATATGCGGGCTTGACGACTATGACTCGGGAAAGATCACCTTTTCCGACGGAATCCGTGTCGGTTATCTATCCCAGAGTCCCGCATTCGATCCTGAGACAACGGCTCTTGAATACGCAAAGCCGCATCCCTATGACAGCGAAGACTATGGAGCGGAAGACCGCGCGAAGCAGATGCTATCGCAGCTCGGCATCTCCGATTTCGGCCAAAAGCTCGGCACAATGTCGGGCGGGCAGTTCAAGAGGGTATCGATCGCAAAAACTCTTCTGGAGGAGCCTGACCTGCTTGTGCTTGACGAGCCAACCAACCATCTTGACATAGCGATGGTGGAATGGCTTGAGAACTATCTGTCACGCATGAGAGTAACCCTCATAATGGTGACCCATGACAGATATTTCCTCGACAACGTCTGTACCCGCATACTCGAGATAGACAGGGAACAGGCTTTCATCTATGATGGCAACTACGACTACTATCTGCGGAAACGCACGGAACGCAATGAGGTGCTGAGCGCCGAGCTGGCCAAGGTGAAGAATCTTCTGCGCACTGAGCTTGAGTGGATGCGGCGCCAGCCTCAGGCGAGGGGAAGCAAAGCGAAATACCGCATTGACTCTTTCCATGATCTGGAGAAGCGCTCCCACGTCAATCTTCAGGAGAAAGATGTGCGTCTCGCCGTAAAAGGCAGCTATATAGGCAACAAGATATTCGAGGCCGTGCATGTGGCTAAGAAATTCGAGAAGGCCGCAGCTGACGGCTCCCTGCTCACAATCCCGATACTCAACGACTTCAACTATAACTTCGCCCGCTTTGAAAAAGTCGGCATTGTCGGCGACAACGGCGCCGGAAAGTCTACCTTCATCAAGATGCTGCTCGGCGAGCTTCAGCCGGATTCCGGCCACTTCGATGTAGGCGAGACAGTGCGCTGGGGATATTATTCCCAGGAGGGAATGACCGGTTTTGACGAGAGGAAGAAGGTGATAGACGCAGTGAGGGAGATTGCCGAGACAGTACGTATCGACGACAAGACCACGCTGACGGCCCAGCAATTTCTCACCCATTTCCTATTCGAGCCCGCCACCCAGCAGAAATACATCTACAAGCTCAGCGGGGGAGAGCGCCGGCGCCTTTATCTCGCCACAGTGCTCATGCGACAGCCAAACTTCCTGATCCTTGACGAGCCTACCAACGACCTCGACATCATGACCCTGACCGTGCTTGAGAATTATCTCGCCGACTTCAAGGGATGCGTTATAGTGGTCAGCCACGACCGATTCTTCCTCGACCGAATCGTAGACCATCTCTTCGTCATGAAGGGAGATGGCGAGGTCCGGGATTTTCCGGGCGACTATTCCACCTACCGCCACTGCGTGCGCCAGGAGGAGAAGGAGGCGAGAGTCAAGAGTCAAGAGACAAGAGACAAGAGTCAAGGGTCAAGAGACAAGAGTCAAGATTCAAGAGTCAGGCAGACTGAAAGAAAGCCAAAACTGACATTCAAGGAGAAAAAAGAAATGGAGGCTCTTGAGATCGAGCTCGAGAATCTGAATAAGGAAAAATCGGAACTTGAGACGGCTATGTCGTCGGGCTCCATGACAGTGGAAGAGATCACAGCCGCCGGGGCGAGGATGGAGGAAATAATCTCCCGGCTTGACGAAGCCGAGTTCCGAATGCTTGAGCTTATGGAAAAAGAAGGATGAAGCCTCTGGGGCTTCATCCTTCTTTTTAGTCTTCAGTCTTCAGTCTTCAGTCTTCAGTTTAGAGGGAGGCGATCATCTCGATCTCGACGAGAGCCTGCTTCGGGAGCTCCTTGACAGCGAAGGCGCAGCGTGCGGGATAGGGAGCGGAGAAGTATTCGGCGTAGACCTCATTCATGGCGCCGAAGAGGCTCATGTCGGCAAGGAATACTGTGGTCTTAACTACGTCGAAGAATGATGCTCCGGCTTCCTCGAGAATAGCTTTAGCGTTCTCAAGACTCTGGCGAGTCTGGCACTTGATGCATTCTCCCATCGTTCCGTCGGCAGGGTTGATAGGGAGCTGGCCTGAAACGAAAATGAGGTTTCCAGCCTTTACGGCCTGGCTGTATGGTCCGATCGCGCCCGGAGCCTTTGCGGTGTCTATCTGGGTTTTCATCTAATGATTAATTATTAATTATTAATGATTAATTATAATAAAGAATCTGGCATTACTTTTTGCGGCGGGGGATGCCTACGTTTTCAGCATCGAAGACCTTGCTCGATGAGCGGTCGAAGAGGCGCCAGTGTTCCATCTGGGCTGCAGGAATGAGGTCTGTGCGGTCAGATGGTATCACGGTGTAGTTGGATCCCTTCCCTGTAGGCTTCGCGCAGAAGAAAGTGTCGTAGTCAGCCCACTTCACTTTAGCCTTTCCGTCCGAGTCACGCTCCACGCGCACACGCACGTAGGCGCCTCCGCGGGTGTCGCCCGTCTTCATGTTGGATATGAAGTTGCCGAGTGAATAGACCACCGGGACATCCTGCCCGCGCTTCTCGTCGCGCACCATCTTCATCGGCTGGATCACGTGGGGATGGCTTCCGATCACCATGTCGGCACCCTGATCGATCAGAAACCGCGCCAGGTCGCGCTGTATGGCGTTTTCCCTGAGTACATATTCGATGCCCCAGTGCATCGTCACCACAAGAATCTCGGCACCTGCATCGCGAGTCTGCTTCATCTCCTTCGCTATCCGGTCGCGGTCGATGAGCGACACCTCCATGCCGTCGCGTGCGGGAATGCCGTTGGTGCCGTAGGTATAGTTGAGGAATCCGAACTTTATGCCGTTGATGCTCTTGATGAAGGGCACCTTGGTGGCTCTGTCGGTTGCGTCGTGGTATGTTCCGACATGGTCAATACCGAGAGAGTCGAGGGCACTTACCGTGCGTCTGGCGGCCTTCATCCCGGAGTCGAGGCAATGGTTGTTGGCGGTCAGCATCATGTCGAAGCCTGCATCTGCAAGTGCCTGCGCGAAACTGTCGGGAGCGCTGAAGCAAGGATAGCCGCTATAGCGAGGTCCTCCTCCGAGAGGAACCTCGAGGTTCACCACAGCGTAGTCGGCCTCCGTGACAGTCGGAGCTATCCATCGGAAGCATTCAGAGTAATCGTAGCCTTTTCCTCCACCTTCGAGAAGAGCCTGGTCGAGCTGGGCCTGATGCTGCATGGCGTCGCCCGCAAACAAAACAGTAGCTCCCACAGGAGGCATCGCGGTGCTGTCGGCGGGATATGCCGAGGCCCCAGTGATCATCTGCAGGAGGCTGAACGAAAGGATAAGCGTAGCGATACCCATGCTTATTTCATCTGCTGGATTGAATATGTGAATATGGTACGCGCCTCGTCCATCTTAAGGCGGCACATGGTCGGCTTCGCGATGTAGGGGGTGCACTTGATCGGATAGGTCTTCTTCTGAGAGCTTGAAGTACTGTATCCGTAATAGATGCTCCAAGGATTGTAGTAGTTGTTCGATTCATTGGTCTCGAACACCAGGTCGGCCGGGATTATCGTGAAGTCGAGGTCCTCATCCTTCACTCCATTCTTGATGAGGTCGAGGATATAGTTCCTCATCGACGAGAATCCATAGCGTTTCTGTCCCTTGTTGTATTCCGCGTAGAAAGATTCCTTGTTGTCGGGCAATGAGTTGGAAGCGAGGAACTCCTTGAGCTTGGAGGTCTTGACCATAATCAGGTAGGGCGGGGGAGTGACGTCGTAGTCGTTTTCGATCTCCTCTACCGGGATACTGAACGAAAGGTCGCTGACGACCGTCATCTTAGTCTGTGATTTCTGATACAGGTCTACGAGCTCTCGGCCCGGAAACCTCATATTTATCCTGTAGCCGCCCGGGGTAGTGATGATCGCCTGGTTTTCGGAAGCCATATCCTGAAGCTTGCGGGATGGGCTATACGTCACATTGTTGCTGCTGAGCACGATCGGAGAGGACGCGAACACGCCGGCAGCCCCGGTTTTTGTCTTCCATACGACGGAGGAAGTCCCGTCTTCATTTTTCGTGGTTTCGGCATTCTTGTAGTTATAGAATATCACGAAGTTAGTGTAGGATATGTTTGCCACGCAACCTCGGCCGAACGACGGCTCAACGTAGATGCCGTGGAAATACTGCTCAAAAGTCTGGGGCCACGCGAAGATCTGTCTTGTCTTCTCATCGCGGTATGCCTTAACGGTCTCGACGGCCATTTCCCTGGTCATCGGAATGTCGATGTCGACATAGGACTGGTTGATATAGATCGAGTCGCTCATGCCGAGTGCGGAAAGGGTGTAGCTACAGCGTCCGAGCAGGGATGCCTGGTCGTAGTATCCCGTCGGGTCGAAGCGGTTGTCGATGTCGGTCGGGAGGCTCTTCGTCAGGCGGTAGACTGTCAGCTGCTGGGGCGCGAGGGAGTCGCCGGTAAGTTGACCTCTTAGCACCGTAAGCATCAGTTTCATGGAATCCACATGCTCGATGGGAATTGAGTCTGGAATATCGATCGAGGTAGAGCACATCAGGCGACTGACAAACGAGCATTTGAGGTCGCCGTATTCAGGCACGCTGATCCTACCCAGAAGGTTGGAGGAGCTGCGGGTGTCTACGGCGTCGTCGAAGACAGTCGTGTAGGCAAGTTTCGGGCAGCTGACGAGTAACTTCTGGTCGCCGCGGTAGACGTACTGGTTCGAGCCGTCCCATGTCATGGAATCAAGCGCGATCTGCACTTCGCCTGAAGCGAGCTGGCTACCTACGGTCGGAGCCTTATCTTCGCAGGAGAGGAGCACTCCGCCCGCGGCTATGGTGATGAGAGGTGCGGCCAGGAGCCTGAGGCGCCTGCGCAGTGTGATGGGGAGCGTCATTTTTCGGAAAGTTTGTCGTAAAACTCAATGTAAGCCTCGAGGTTGCCGTCGGCCTGATCTTTCGTCATGTAGGGAATTCCCTTTGCCTCTACGGCGGCGAGAAGTTCGGGGTCAGGCTCGTCTGTCATGAAAATTACGCCGTCTGAGTTGTCGATGGCCATCCTATGGAGCAGACGGGCGTTTTTTTCCGAACCCTCATATCCGTTAAGGTATTCTTCCTTCACTCCGTCTTCCTTGAGGCGCCTGAAGAAATCAGCGTCGATCACCACCTCGTTGTCGTCAGGGAGGACCGTATATACCACCTTAGAATTCTCGAAGGGGACAGAATCGGCGAGCTGGCGCAGATATACGGGCGTCAGGGCGGCAACCCATCCCTGCGAGTGGATCACGGCCGGATCCCATTGGAGCTTCTTTGCAGTCTCTATGGTGGAGCGGGTGAAGAAAAGGATTCTCTTGTCGTTGTCGGGGCGGTTGCTTCCAACCTCGTCGATGTCCGAGTCGAGCTTCTGGAAGAAATCGTCGTTATCAATGAAATAGACCTGGGTGCGGGTAGGATGAAGGCTCGCAACCTTCAGGAGTAGAGGATGGTCGTTGTCGTCGATGGTGACGTTGAGTCCGCTGAGACGAATCACTTCGTGAAGCTGGTTGCGACGCTCGTTGATACCTCCCCATTTGGGAGTGAATGTACGCACCTCGTAGCCTCTCTTGTGGATGCCTGTGGCAACATCCTTGCCCAGCGATGATATATGTTCCGGCGGAAGGTAGGGCGCTACCTCCTGCGCAACGAATAGGAATTTTTTCTTGGCCATATCTTTGATTCTTTATCCGTATGCCACCTCGCTTCGCGCGAAGCGACATGC
>JAIDTS010000456.1 GCA_029060585.1 Muribaculaceae bacterium | reverse complement strand
TCTTCCTTGTTGGCGATCTGACGCTGCTTGCGTATTGCACGCAGACCGGTGATGATTTCCTTGAGAGTCTCAAAACGGGCGAGCAGCGCGTCGTCGACTTCTCCCGGAGCAGGCAGAGTGGTATTCATTATGCTGTCGCCATCCTTTCGCTCAGCAAGATGCTGCCAGAGTTCCTCTGTGATGAAAGGCATGAAGGGATGGAGAAGCTGAAGCAGCATTTCGAAGAACTTCATTGTCTCGGCATATGTCTTGCCATCGATCGGGCTTCCATAGGCAGGCTTGATCACCTCGAGATACCAGCTTGAGAACTCATCCCAGAAGAGTTTGTAGACAGCCATGAGAGCCTCCGAAATACGGAACTTGCCCATTAGATCTTCCACCTCCAGCATTGTCTTGAAGAGCTGTGAACGGAACCAGTCTACTGCAATGCTTGAGCTTTCAGGCTGAGGGATGGCGTCATCAACATTCCAACCCTGTATCAGACGGAAGGCGTTCCAAATCTTGTTGGCGAAATTTCGCCCCTGCTCCACGAGCGCGTCGTCGTACATGATATCGTTGCCGGCCGGTGCCGAAAGCATAAGTCCCATGCGCACACCGTCTGCACCAAATTTGTCGATTAGCTCAAGAGGATCCGGTGAGTTACCGAGCGACTTGCTCATCTTGCGGCCGATCTTGTCGCGAACGATACCGGTGAAGTATACGTTGCTGAAAGGCTTGTCGCCGACATATTCATATCCTGCCATAATCATACGCGCGACCCAGAAGAATATGATGTCCGGACCGGTCACGAGCGTAGCTGTAGGATAGTAGTATTTAAGCTCCTCATTGTCAGGATCAAGTATTCCGTTGAAGAGAGTGATCGGCCATAGCCAAGAGCTGAACCAAGTGTCGAGAGCACCTTCATCCTGAACAAGGTCGTCGAGTTTGAGATCAAGGCCACTTTCCTTGCGGGCCTTCTCGAGAGCCTGCTCCTTTGTCTCTCCTACCGCTATGCGAGTCTCGCCGTCAACGTCGTAATAGTAAGCCGGGATGCGATGTCCCCACCATAGCTGACGGCTTATACACCAGTCCTGTATGTTCTCAAGCCAGAGGCGATAGGTGGTCTTATACTTCTCTGGAACGAATTTGATATAGTCTTCCATGACAGGAGCCAGCGAGATTTCAGCGAAGTGACGCATGTTGATAAACCACTGCAGCGACAGACGGGGCTCGATCGCCACCTTTGTGCGTTCGCTATAGCCGACATTGTTTGTGTAGTCTTCCACCTTCTCCATCAAGCCCGCTTCTTCAAGATCCTTTGCAATCTGCTTACGGACCTCGAAACGGTCCATGCCGGCGTATTTGCCGCCATGCTCGTTAAGAGTTGCATCCTCGTTGAAAATGTCTATTGTCTCGAGGTTATGGGTCTTGCCGAGCATATAGTCGTTTTTGTCATGAGCCGGAGTGACTTTAAGGCATCCAGTACCGAAATCAATCTCGACATACCGGTCTTCTATGACCGGTATCTCTCGGCCAACGAGTGGAACGATTACCTTCTTACCCTTTAGCCACTCATTTTTCGGGTCCTTTGGATTGATACACATGGCGGTATCTCCCATGATAGTCTCAGGACGAGTGGTGGCCACAACAGCGTAGCGTCCTTCCGGATCATCGGCAACATAATAACGAAGGTAATATAGTTTGGAGTGCTCCTGAACAAAGTTCACCTCGTCATCAGAGATAGCCGTACGGTTCTTGGGATCCCAATTCACCATACGGAGGCCACGATATATGAGGCCCTTGTCGTAAAGGTCGCAGAATACTTTGGTGACGCTTTTCGAGCGGAGTTCGTCCATAGTAAACGCAGTGCGGTCCCAGTCGCATGATGCACCGAGCTTACGGAGCTGCTGAAGGATTATGCCTCCATGGGTATGAGTCCAGTCCCAGGCATGCTCGAGAAACTGCTCGCGAGTAAGATCAGTCTTCTTGATACCCTGCTCAGCGAGTTTCTGGATTACTTTTGTCTCTGTCGCGATAGCGGCATGGTCGGTACCAGGCACCCAAAGTGCATTCTTTCCCATCATACGGGCTCGGCGAATCAGAATATCCTGAATCGTATTATTGAGCATATGTCCCATATGAAGCACACCGGTTACGTTAGGCGGCGGAATCACGATACAGTACGGTTCGCGTTCATCAGGCACGGAATGGAACATCTTGTGACGTTCCCAATACTCATACCATTTGTCTTCAACCTCGTGAGGGTTGTATTTTGAGGCTAATTCACTCATATTTTGTACTTATTATGCTTTTATAGTGCAAAATTACTAAAATTAATGCATAATTCATAATTCACAATGCATAATTTTTTCAT
>JAIDTS010000455.1 GCA_029060585.1 Muribaculaceae bacterium | reverse complement strand
CCCCTGAAATTCCCAAAAAATTCCATCGTCTATCTAATAGGAGCCAACTTCAATGAAAAGAAGGAAGATCGAGGCCTACAATACGAGATTGAAACCCTCAATACTTCAGTCCGGTAAAACTTCAAAGTTCATCCAGCGCATCTTCGTAGCCCTCTTCATACCCCTCTTCGTAATCATCGCTTTCATCGTCGTCAAAATATTTTGCATATTCCCATGGTTGCTTATATGTGCCATCAGGATTCTGAAATCTTGGATCTATAGGTTTCTTCTTTGATGTAGAACTCTGCGATCCGTTATCTGCTTCTCCTGAATAAGTTTTGTCCTGACCAT
This sequence comes from Muribaculaceae bacterium, assembly GCA_029060585.1. The sequence goes on along the minus strand of JAIDTS010000455.1, from coordinate 5,879 downwards.
CTTTTAATTGACTTTCGCTCTCCAAATCAATAGAATGTTGATAATCAAGTGAAGAATCCATTGATATATCTTCGATTGAATCGACGACGTATGGAATGGCAATAATTTCTTCAGAATATGGTTCAGACTCGTTGCCATCACATCCACGCATCATCAAGACGAGGGCTAAGGAAAATAGAATGATGGCTATGCCGACAACGATAACAATCTTAAAAAGACTCCGTTTCGTTCCGGATGGCTTTCTGGAAGGTGTTTCTTTCAATCTCATAATGCGCTTACAGTTTCATATTTCAAAATGCAAAGATAACAACTTTTATCTTCAAAACAAAATAATGACATGCGCTCTCACGAGCCCAGCGCAAGCCACGTGAAAATACTCGAAATCCCCCTGAAATTCCCCAAAAAATCCATCAGAAATGTAAAACCCCCTTTTTTACCCCATTTTAACACTCCTTACAACTCACCTTTTCCCATCATATATTTTAGGAAGGGAGAGCTCCAGCTCTCCCTCTCTATACATTCTGTTTTAGTCCCCATTAGCTCGACTACTGAATATCCAGCCTCTCCATCTCTCTATATCGGGCATTAGAGTAGGTTGGGAGCGATCTCCAAGCGCGACGAGCAGTATGGGAAAGTCATAGTTTAAACAGATTTGACTCCATTTTCTTATTTTTTAGTCAGTAACTGATTATCATATTAAATTTTTTTATTAACTTTGCAAATAGACTCACGCTGTGGGTCTTCCAAGAGAGGAAGCGAGGCGGGAGGTAAATAAAAATAAAAGGCGTTTACTCGCGCTTTATTCTTGGTACATCAAAGTGTCTGAAACCTTTTTACCAATCAAGAATTAAGTGGTGATAGACGCCCACGGGTATGTATATACCTATCCGGGCTCATTCTATGCCTTAATCGGCATGGAGTGGGTTTGGGGTATTTGCATAGGCGTGGGTCTCTGTGACACTCATTCATTGGTAACGAACTTCAGACACTCGTGATGTACGAATGAGCAACGGTACAGATACCCACTCCTTTTTTTGTTAACTCGGTCGCAGTGGGGTATTGGCGACAAATCTAATGGGCGGCATTCTAAAGTCGCTCTCGTAATGAAAGCGACTGACCGTCATAAACTAATTGACCGAATCAAAACCTTAGATGGATTGACTGATGATGAACGCTCGGCACTTCTCGGACTTCTCCGCGAAACCAAGACTTACGGACTTGTCTGGGAGGATAAACCGGAAGCAATTGAAGAGCGACTCCGAGATGAACTTCCTGTACTCGTAGAAGTCAAAGACCGTGCATTGACAGAAGCTGAACCCAACGCTCCCAATCACATTCTTATAGAAGGGGACAACCTCGAAGCCCTAACAACCCTCGCATACACCCACGCCGGAAAAATCGACGTAATCTATATAGATCCCCCATACAATACGGGCAACAAAGATTTTATCTATAACGATTCATATGTAGATACTGATGATAGTTATCGACATTCAAAGTGGCTGTCGTTCATGTCGCGTCGTCTACGTATTGCAAAGAAACTCCTATCAGACCGAGGAGTTATCTTTATTTCTATTGATGATAATGAATTTGCAAACTTACGGTTGCTGTTCGATGATATATTTGGAGAAAATAATTTTCTTTCTAATTTATTATGGCAGTCCACGCCGGGATCTAATACAGGAACAGATATCAAGACTGTTACTGAATATGTACTTTTATTTTCACGAAAAAAAGAAAGTGCGGCAATTAATTCTAAGCCAATAGAAAATTATGATAAATATACTTTATTAGATGAGTTTGTTGAGACTCGTGGACCATATATTACAAATAAGCTTGATCGGCGCATGACTGGTAGCCATTACTCTGAAGCATTAAACTACGGAATAGATATGCCCGATGGAAGTATTTTATTCCCTGGTGGAGAAACTTTCAGTCAACCATTTTGGAATTGGCGTTGGTCTAAGTCCAAAGTTGAATGGGGCAAACAGAATGGCTTTTTACTTTTTTCAAAAAAGAATGGGAAATGGGTCATTTATTTCAAACAATATTTGAAAGTTGATAATAATAACAATCCGATAGAACGAAGCCATCCTTATCAGAACCTCATTCTTGAAGATGCAATAAGCTCTGCCAGAGGGACAAAGGAGGTAATGGATTTGTTCTCAGAGAAAAAATTTGATTATCCGAAGCCATTAAACTTATTAAGGACTATTTTACAAATGAGTGGTAATAAGGATAGTCTCTATCTAGATTTCTTTGCAGGTTCCGGTACAACCCTCCACGCCGTTATGCAACTTAACGCCGAGGACGGTGGCAAGCGACTGTGCATTCTCTGCACCAATAACGAGAACGGAATCTGCGAGAATATAACTTACGAGAGGAATAAGAGGGTTATCGAGGGGTATACGAAACCTAACGGTGAGTTTGTGGAAGGACTACATAACAATAATCTGCGGTATTATAAGACTGATTTTGTCGGAAGAAGCCGGACTATGCGTAATATGCAGCGACTGGTAAATCTCTCAACCGATATGCTATGTATAAAGGAAAACCTTTATATGGAGAAGAAAAGTATGGGTGAAGTCAAAACGCATCCTCAGATATTCCGGTATTTCGACGACGGGAAAAAACAGATGCTTATCATATACAGGGAAGAATATATCGAAGAGATAGTCGGTATCATTGAAAAAATGGATATCAAGAACCCGATGAAGGTATATGTATTCTCTCCGAGCGAAGACCCCGCATCAGAACTTTTCGAAACAGTTGCAGATAAAGTGGAGACTACGGCATTACCCGCCGCGATATACAATGCATATAAACGTGTATTACCGAAACCTAAGGATAAACCGGTAGGGACGCACGGTTCGGTCGTCCGCGAATCCGGAATGGGAACAAATGAATATCCAATTGAAGATAACGAGGAATTAGGAGGTCTTTTCGCAGCGGAAGGAGGAGAGGAATGAAAAACCTATATTACCAGCAGCAGGCGGTAGCCGAACTTACAGACAAGACAATAAAGGCACTTAACAGTGGTGGAAAGCGCAGAAAGATTGTGTTTCAAGCCCCGACAGGTGCCGGCAAAACAGTCATGGCTTGTCAGACACTTGCCGCGATTGCAGACGAAATGAAACAGCGGGGAGATTCCAGATACCAGGAATGCGCTTTTATATGGTTTGCCCCTCGAAAACTCCACCTCCAAAGCTATTTGAGCCTCAAAGGAGCGTTTGGCGAGACGAGGAAACTATCCCCGGTCATGTTTGACGAACTCGACCAGAGCGAGGGCATACAACCTGGAGAGATTCTTTTCGTCAACTGGGAAAGTGTCAACAAGGAGAAAAACATAATGGTGCGTGACAGCGAAAGCTCTGCATCGCTCTATGAGATAACAAAGCGCACACAGGAAGAGCTCGGTATCCCAATAGTCGCCATCATTGACGAGGAACATATGTTCTGGTCGAAAACGGCGGACAAATCCGGACAGGTTCTCGACCGGATAAATCCTGCCGTCGAGTTGCGAATCTCAGCAACACCCAAGACTCCGATCAACGGAACTACTCAAAAAGTACTTGTGGATCGCCGTGATGTAATCAATGCCGAAATGATAAAGAAGGAAGTGGTGCTGAATCCTGACATAGATGTGGATACGGCCGACCCTTTGTCGCTTGAGGAGAGACTCCTGAAAACAGCTCTTCTCAAGCGACAGCAGATTGCTGATGAATATGAGCGACTTGGGTCGAATATCAAGCCTCTTCTGTTGGTTCAGCTTCCTAACGACACAAAGGAGACTATGACCGAAGACGACAACACAATAGCGGAAGTCGTCAAGACATACTTAAAATACAATACAACGGAAGAGATTACGGTTGAAAACGGTAAACTGGCAGTATGGCTCGCCAATGAGAAGGAAAACTTGGAGAATCTTGAAAAACCGGACAATATGACCAAGGTACTGCTCTTCAAGGAAGCCATCGCACTGGGCTGGGACTGTCCGCGGGCTGCCGTACTCCTGATATTCCGAAAACTCAGCAGCGACCAGTTTACAATACAGACTGTCGGACGAATTCTCAGGATGCCCGAGCAGAAGCATTACCCCAACGACCTCCTCAATATCGGCTATGTATATACCGACATAGCTAAAGACAAGATAAAAATCGTGGCCGCCGACCAAAGCTATATCCTCAACCATACGGTGACGGCCACTCGGCGTGAGTCTATGACGAATGTATCGCTTCCGTCAGTCTTCGCATCCCGACCTAATATGAAGCGCAATTATCTTGGCCCTGACTTCAAGAAAGTTCTTTACAAGACTGCGGAAGAAGTTTTCAAACTTGAGAAAGGGGGAATGCTGTTCAGCCTCGCGGAACTCGCTGCTTTGCGGGGAGAAGATGATAAACCGCAGTCTTTGCCGGAGACAGGGGATCTAATAATAGATGAAAACAGAAGGAAAGTACAGAAATTGTTAAGACTTGATGTAAAAACCGTCAATGTCGAGATTCCTAAAGACGTTCATTTCCAGAATGAAGAGCAGGTGCTTGAATTTGATCAGGCAAAATTCGCCAGAACTGCCAGTGAGATAGACCGTGTGTTTCTTGCCTATATCAATACTAAAGGGGGACAGTTCGAGTCGCGTCAGGGCGACAGGACAAACCGTATAGCAGGGTATCTGCTCGGAATTCTTGAAGACTACTTCAGCATATTTGATACGGATGCGAAGAAAGTAGTGCTTTATCATGAAAACAAACCTACATTCGACCATCTGCTTGAACTTGCCCTTGACCGCTATATGAAGCAACGTCAGCAGTCGCGTCCAGACCTCAGTAGGATGCTGACATCCTATAATTGGGAAATACCCGAGGAAAGAGTCTATGACACGGATACACATACAGTCAAATCAGAAGTGGAGAACCATGCCCTTGAACCGTTTGTAGAACTGACATCAGCATCAGGTCCTGAAGAGAGATTTGTGGCCTTTCTGGAAAAACATTCAGATAAAATTGACTGGTGGTATAAGAACGGAGACAAAGGGAAGACTCATTATGCAATACCCTATGAGCCTAACGGTATTGAATCCGTACCGCTTTTCTATCCAGACTTCGTAATACGAATGAAATCAGGAAGAATCTATATCTTTGATACAAAGACCAGAAACAGCGATGTATTCGCTCCTGAAAAGCACAATGCACTTCGCGAGTATATCTCCGCAGAGAATGCCAAAGGCCAGAATCTTGACGGTGGCATTATCATTAACAAGCCGGAGGGAAGTGACGTATGGCTTTATTGCAGATTACCCTTAAACAACACAACCGATCTTGACAACTGGGATATGTTTGATCCTAAAAATGCATAGCTATGGCAAAAGGAATCGACAGCAAACCTTGATTATGAAGCAGCAGACAATCGACGACAAGGTTATCAAGGACCTGTTCGGCGTAAGCGGTCAGGAACTCCAGGAGATCCGAACCGCTATTGCCGGACTCCAAAAGGGTGAGCTCATCATCAAAGACCAGATGGCTTTTGCCCTCGGAATGGGTAATAAATACAAAAAAATCAACGTCACCCACTTAATATAAAGCGTGATATCCACAGTCCCCACTTTCGCCTTTTCTAGTACTCTAGTACTCTGTTACTCTGGTCATAGTACGCTCAATCGCGCACTTTGCACCTTTGCGCTCTCTGTGTGAAAACACCCATAATTCGTAGCCCCTCTTAAGACTGAAGACTAAAGACTGAAGACTTATTAAATGCCTCGTCCAACGTAAAACGTCCAACGTCCAGCGTATCCAAGGCAATCAGACCGGCAAAGTGGTGACACGTCTGATTGCCTTCTTTTATATTCAGAGTTTGAAAGTAGTTTTTGAGGGTCAATCTGATTT
>JAIDTS010000454.1 GCA_029060585.1 Muribaculaceae bacterium | reverse complement strand
TATGAAAGCCCAGCTCTTCAATCCCGACAGTCGATGGATAGCCAGACGTCTAGGCATATGCTACCGACGCGAGGCTGACTACCGCAACGCAATAGAATATATGGAGATGGCAAAGCCGGAAGACGGGTCATATGACCGGGCGCTTTCCCTGCTGATCGCCGACACTATGATGGAGGCAGGAAGGTGGGAGGATGCCTTGAAGGAGCTTTACCGCGTCGACTATGAGTCGCCTGACGATCCTGAGGTTATCCGACGTATGGCCAGATGCTCATTCCGTTCGAAAAACCTTGAGAAGGCTGAAAAGCTCATCGGGCTCATTCCCGGCGTAAGCCTCATCGAAGACGACTACAGGATGATGGGACACATAGCCTTCCTTCGAAAGGATATGACGGAGGCATCGCGCCTTTACCGCCTTACCGTAAGGCCAAACGACGAAAAACGACTTTGGAAATCTCAGATCCTCTCTGACCTCGATATTCTTCTGTCTCTTGGGGCATCCCGTACCGACCTCCTTCTGCTCCTTGAATCCCTCGCCTACACCATAGAATGACACAGCCGCATAACGCATTACAAAAAAGCAGCCCCAAAGGCTGCTTTTTTATCGTACAACGTACAACGTAAAACGTACAACGCAACTACGCTTTCGCCATTCTGTTGATTTCCGTCCTAATCGCCGTGACGGCGTCCTGAACTTCTTTGGCATATTTTATCCTGTCCTGCACTGCCGTTATTCCATGGAGCACGGTGGCATGCCGGCGGTTGAGCTTTGCTCCGATGGCGGAAGAAGAGAGGCCCGTCAGATCGTGGCATAAATACATGATCACCTGCCTTGCGTCTGCGATATCCCTTACTCTGCTCTTCGTGAAGATGACGTCCGGGTTAAGTTTGTAATATTCAGCGGTAGCGTCTACTATCATGTCGAAGTTGACAGGTTTGGATGTGGGCGCCGATTTCACAGTGTGGCGCATCACCTCCTTCGTGAGTTCCAGCGTCACTGGGCAATTGAGCGTTATCGACCGCGTCAGAAGCCCCATCACTATTCCTTCAAGCTCCCTGACACTACCGGATGATCCACTGGCGATGCAGTCGATAATGTCGTCTGAAAGCGCGAGTCCGTTTTTCTGGGCCTTGAATTTCAGAATGTTTCTCCTCAGGGTATAGTCGGGCTTGGGAAGTTCTTCTGTGACGCCCCATTTGAAGCGGTCTATCAGGCGATCTTCAAGTCCGTCAAGCTCCATCGGCGGACGGTCGCATGTGAACACGAGCTGCTTGCCGTTGTTGTGCATGTAGTTGAAGATGGGGAAGAAAGTTTCCGCCGTCTTCGTCATGCCCGACATTTCTTGCAGATCGTCGAGCAGAAGAACGTCAACTTCTTGCTGAAACCAGTTGATGAATACCGGCACTTTCTGATTCATGACGGCATTGACATACATATTCTGGAATTGGCGCATGGGCAGGAAGAGTATTCTGGCGCGTGGATTCCTTTCCTTAATGCGAATGCCGATAGCCTGAATCAGATGTGTCTTTCCTACTCCTACCGAACCATAGAGGAAAAAGGGATTGAAGTCTGATTTGCTCGGATTCTCAGCAATGTAGTGCGCTATGGTGTATGGCAGCTTGTTGCTGTCGCCGAGGCAGTAGTTCTCGAAAGTCATCGCCGGATTGAGCTGGGGATCCACCTCCACCGTCTTACCTCCCGACGATTTCATGAAATCGGCTGCCGGACGCTGCATAGACTGCATGAACTTCGTGTCTACGGCCTTGCTGCGGTTGGGACTGGTATAGTTGACCGCCGACTGACGGTCGCCATTGATCACATCGATTTCATAGCCCAGCTGCACTTCAGGACCGAACTCCTTGCGAAGGACACTCTTGATGAGATCAAAATACCTGTCTTCATACTCTTCCATGAAATATTGCGACGGAAGAGACAGTATAAGCTTATCATCTTTATACCTTACAGCCTTTGTGGGAGAAAACCAGATTTTAAACCGCTCCTCCCCGACATTATCGCGAATAATGTCGAGGCACCTGCTCCATTTATTTCTGAAATCTCCGTTCATATTCTTTTCGGTTCTGAATCCTTTGCAATCCGTTTTGTCGAAAACGTCTGCAAAGTTAAGACAATTTTTTTAAAAAAACAACATGTTTTCGTGCCCTTATTCTATCTCTTTTTCATCATCCCTGATTTTCAATATACTTTCAGTCTTATTTAGACTCATTCTAAATAAAGCCCAATTCCCCTGTCTTGTTCTCACCTCTTCAGAAAAATATAAAGATAAAGAATCAGGGGCGCCGGACAGACACCCCTGAATATTTAGTATTTCTGTTTCATGTGCTGAAAGCTCTACGCAAGAACACGCTACGCGCTATGCAAAACGCGTTCTGCTCAGATTACTCAACTACCCTCTTGCCTCCTATGAATCTCAAGGCGTAGTAGGGTTCATTGCAGTTGGAGATAGTGATTCCCTTTGAGGTTGCTGCGTGGATAAACGTGAAATTGCCTTTCTCATCAGCATCGACTACGATGCCCACATGGCCGACGCCACCCTTTATGCTTCTGCCCTTGAAGAACACCAGATCCCCCTTGCGGAGATCCTTCCTGTCTACCTTCTCGCCCTGATTGTATTGGTCGCGAGAGGATGGGGAAAGCGAATAGCCAAACTGGCGGTAGACGTAGCTTGAAAATCCTGAACAATCGAAAGCGCTCGGGCCTTTGCTACCGCGGGAATATCTTTTTCCTATATGGCTGCGGGCCTCGCTGAGAAGGTCGTTGAGGAGTTCTTCGGTCTCTGCCGAAATCGCTCTTGCGCTCTCGCGAGCTGCTATATCCTCTTCCACCATGCGGGTGATGGTGCTCTTGTCAAGACCGATGTTCTTTGCGGCGGCGAGCTGCTGACGGTGGGCTGCCGCATGTGCGCTCGGAGTCTTTGCCTCCGCAAGCTGGGTCATGCCACACATCAGTATCATCGCTAACGCTATATAAAGTTTTCTTTTCATTGTCAGGTGTTCTATCGTTTTTGATGTTGCAAAAATAATACAAATTTATGACACATGCAACTTATTTGTCTTATTTTTCAACGAATTAAGATTGATTTAAACAATTTTAACATTCTGCACAAATTTTTCATTTTTATGCATTGCTCTATATATCAATAGGTTACAACAACTTATCTAAAATAAGACTTACTGCTCTTGTGAAACATCCTGAATATAACCTCTTTCCAAATCTTTTCTACAGCTTCGTTTTGCGGCTCGAAGATGGCTCAGCAAAGATTATTATGTAGGCACCTATCAGATAGCAACCCTTAATTTTCACAAAAAATAGCCTCTTCATTTCTTAATGTCGTTTCCTTTTATTACCTTTGTATCATAAAAACCTTATTGACGTTTATTATCTAACCAATATTCAATCGATGAAATATCTGATGCTCGCTGCGGCCGCTTCTCTCGCGGCCTCAACCAACGCCGCGCCCGCGAAAGGCTTTGTAAAGTATTCCGACATTCACCCGTCTGGCACGGAAGCCATACTCCACGCATGGAGCTGGAACTTCAGGAATATCGCCGACAACATGAAGAAGATAGCCGATGCCGGCTACTCGATGGTGCAGACCTCACCCGTTCAGCAATGCTGGAACCCCGAAGGATCTAAAGGCTTGCTCTTCTCCGATGACGAAAAGGAAGGACAGTGGTATTTCTACTATCAGCCTACCGACTGGAAAATCGGAAACCGCATAGTGGGCTCACGCGATGAGATGAAGCAGATGATGGATTCCGCCGCCAAATACAACGTTCGGGTCATAGTCGATGTGCTTCCTAACCATACGGCATTCGATGTGGACGCGGTGAGCGACGACCTCGTAAAGGCAGCCGGCGGACGCGACAAGCTATATCACTCCCAGGGTCTTAATCCCGTGCAGGACTACAACGACCGTCTTCAGTGCACCCTGTGGGGATCCGGAGCACTCCCCGACGTGAACACCGAAAACAAGGATTTCCAGAAATACTATATGCAATTTGTCAACGACCTGCTCGATCTCGGTGTAAGAGGCTTCCGCTACGATACGGCGAAGCATATCGGAGTGCATTCCGATCCTGTGGATTCAGCCTCCGGAGTGACTGAAAACGATTTCTGGGATGTCGCTACCGGACAGAAGTCAGTGAAAGGAGTGCGTCTAAACGTGCCTTACGATGAACTTTTCGTCTACGGCGAGGTCCTTCAGGACAAAAACGTCCCTGAAAAGGAATATGAGGAATATTTCGGCCAGACGGCTTCGAGCTACGGATGGGTGCTCCGCGAGATGCTTGAGAAGGGATCTGCCAAGGACATGGATATAGTGGATTGGAGACACTCCGCTTCTCCAGAGACTCTCACGACATGGGTGGAGAGTCACGACACTTACTTC
>JAIDTS010000453.1 GCA_029060585.1 Muribaculaceae bacterium | reverse complement strand
TGCTTCGGTCAAGATCTGGGGGATTCACGGGGAGCTGGTCGTGGAGGGCTCATCCGAGTGCAAAATTACTGCTTTTTTCGAATGTATGCAAATTTTTAATGCAAAAAAATGCTAAATCGCCATAAATCGCCTCTCCGAGGCTACTTTTTAGTATGAAAAAAACCCAGGCTGAAGGCCTGGGGTTTAAGGACGATATCAGCTCTCCGAGCTGAGTCTATTTATGATTTGCTTAAGTTTGGGAGTAGCCAATTACGAATTATGCATTGGCTCAGTGCTTCTTGGAGCGGGTGCGGGTTTTTGTCTTCGGCTGGTTGCGCCCGTGCTTCTTATCCTTCTCCTTGAGTGGCTTATTGGGGTTGCCGTCGTCAGAGAGGAGAGCGAAGTCGAGCTGCTTCTTGTCGAGGTCAGCACGTGCCACCTGCACCTTCACGCGGTCGCCGAGCGTGTATTTCCTATGGGTCTTTCTGCCCGTCAGGCAATAGTTCTTCTCGTCATAGTCGTAGTAGTCGTCGGCCAGGTCTCGCACCGGCACCAGGCCCTCGCACATGTTCTCGTCGAGTTCCACGTAGAGCCCCCATTCGGTCACTCCGGAGATTACACCTTCATAGATCTCGCCGAGGCGGTCGCGCATGAACTCCACCTGCTTGTAGCGTATCGAGGCGCGTTCGGCGTTGGCCGAGAGCTGCTCCATGTCGGAGGAATGCTTGCACTGGTCTTCAAGTTTCACTTTCTCCACTGCGCGGCCTCCGTCGGCGTAGCGCTGCAGCAGACGGTGTACCATCATGTCGGGATAGCGGCGGATGGGGGAGGTGAAGTGGGTGTAGTAGGGCACTGCCAGTCCGTAGTGGCCGATGTTGTCGGTCGTATATATAGCCTTGGCCATCGAACGGATGGCGAGCATCGAGAGCATGTTCTCCTCTCCGCGTCCCTTTACGTCCTTGAGCATGCGGTTGAGGCTCTTGTTGACCTGCGTGGCCTTGCCGTCGGAGTTGATCTTGAAGCCGAAGCGTGCCGCTATGCTGCTGAGGTTGGCGAGTTTCTCGGCATCAGGATTGTCGTGTACGCGATAGACGAAGGTCTTTGCCTTCTTTCCCTTCGGAACCTTGCCTATCTTCTCAGCCACGGCGATGTTAGCCAGAAGCATGAACTCCTCGATGAGCTTGTTGGCTTCCTTCGACTCCTTGAAGTAGACGCTGACCGGTTTGCCGTCTTTGTCGATGTCGAAACGCACCTCCGCGCGGTCGAACTCCAGCGCGCCGTTCTCGTAGCGGCGGTGGCGCAGCTGCTGGGCGAGATCGTTGAGGATGTTGATTTCGGTCGCGTAGTCTCCTTTGCCGGTCTCGATGCGTTCCTGCGCCTCCTCGTATGTGAAGCGGCGGTTGCTCTTGATTACGGTGCGTCCGATGCGGCTGTTGACGATGTTCGCCTTCTTGTCGAGTTCGAATATGGCAGAGAAGGTCAGTTTCTCCTCGTCGGGACGCAGCGAGCAGATGCCGTTGCTGAGGTGCTCGGGGAGCATCGGGATGGTGCGGTCTACGAGATATACGGATGTGGCGCGCTTCTGGGCCTCCTTGTCGATGATACTTCCCGGAGTGACGTAGTGGGTCACGTCGGCGATATGTACGCCCACCTCATAGTTGCCGTTGGCGAGCGTGCGGATAGAGAGCGCGTCGTCGAAGTCCTTCGCGTCTCGCGGGTCGATGGTGAAGGTGGTGATTCCGCGGAAATCCTCGCGCTTGGCCACTTCCTCAGGCGTTATTCCCGGGCCTATCTTGTCGGCGGCTTTCTCTACGTTTTCCGGATATTTATAAGGAAGGCCGAACTCGGCGAGGATGGCGTGCATCTCGGCGTTGTTCTCTCCCTTTTTGCCGAGGATGTCGACGATTTCGCCGCGCGGGCACATCTCCTCGTCTTTCCATACGGTGATCTTCGCGATCGCCTTGTCACCGCTCTTTCCCCCTTTGAGTTTGTTGCGGTTGAGCATGATGTCCGTAGCGAGGAACTTAGAGTCGGGCACGAGGCGCGCGCCGTGGCGGTCTACCACAAGCTCGCCGATGAATACCTGGTCTTTCGCCTCTATAATCTCGAGCACCTGAGCCTCCGGCTCCACTCCCTTCCGGGCTGCCGAGATCATCACGCGCACCTTGTCGCCGTTGAGGGCGTGCATGGAGTTGCGCTCGGCCACGAGAATCTGCTCGTCGTCGATGAGCACGGCATTCTTGCCGTTGGAGCGGCGGATAAACGTTCCTACGTTCTCCGAGCCTCTATTGGCGGGCGCCTTGTATTTGCCGAGACCCACTTCCTGGATCACGTCGTTGGCGGCTAGTTCCTCGAGCAGGTTGATGACGTCCATCCTGAGGTCTTGGGCGTCGATGGCGAAAGCAATCTGTTTATAGTTGAACGACTGACGGTTTTCCTTCTCAAGGAAAGCCAGTATCTTGTCCTGAAGTTCGGCCTTGCGCATCCTCTTGGCAGGCCTACCTGCGGTTCTTTTTTTCATAATCGTGGAATTAGATTTTTATTTTATAACATCTTGACGCGCCAAGATGTTTTTAGACCCCATCTCATAAAATTTCAGAGCCCCTGGGGCGGTTTTGGGCGAGTGATTTTTGCAAGTTGAAGAAGGAATTCCATTGAGCGAGAGCAGAAGATAAGCTTGCTTATATTATGCCGAGCGTGTAGGAATACCTGAAAGGAATGATGCGGGCATCATGACTGATGAGACTTGGCGAAAAGCACCGTCCAAAACCGA
>JAIDTS010000452.1 GCA_029060585.1 Muribaculaceae bacterium | reverse complement strand
ATTATGATCAAGTTAGAAAACGTAAAGAAAGTATTCCGTACGGAAGAAGTGGAGACATGGGCTCTCCGTGAAGTAAATCTCGAAGTTAAGGAAGGTGAATTCGTAGCCATCATGGGCCCGTCAGGATGCGGCAAGTCAACATTGCTCAATATCTTGGGTCTGCTCGACAACCCTACCGAGGGCACATACATGCTCAACGGTAAAGACGTCAGCAAGCTGAAGGAGAACGACCGAACCGACATACGCAAAGGAACCATCGGATTCGTATTCCAAAGCTTCAATCTCATCGATGAACTCAACGTCTATGAGAACATTGAGCTCCCACTCCTCTACATGAACACTCCGAACAAAGAACGCAAGGAGCGGATAGAGGCCGTAATGGATCGCATGGCGATCTGCCATCGCCGCAAGCACTTCCCCAACCAGCTCTCCGGCGGTCAGCAGCAGCGAGTAGCCATCGCCCGCGCAGTGCTACCCAACCCGAAGATCATCCTTGCCGACGAACCGACAGGTAACCTTGACTCCAAGAACGGCAAGGAGGTGATGAACCTCCTGAGCGAGCTCAACAAGGAAGGCACAACTATAATAATGGTGACACACTCACAGCACGACGCAGCCTACGCCGACCGCATCATCAATCTCTACGACGGTCAGATAGTGGACCAGGTGGAACTCTAACACTAATGCTTTATGATCGATGATTAATCTGCTATCACATGATCTTAAGGTGGCGGTGCGCAACCTGTTGAAATATAAGTTACAGACGCTCATCAGCATCGTGAGCATCGCCATCGGTATTGTCACGCTCTCACTGACACACTCCTTGATATCAGCCTACCGGCTCCCTTCCATATTCTATGAGTCTTACTATGACCGTGCATATAAGATCAGTTTCAGTTCCGGACTCTTGGGAAAGCAAGCAAGAAATGTAGTAAGGGCCATAAGGAAAGACGGTGGACCGAGAAGCGCCGAGAAACTGACAGCTATAGTAGGGAACACTGTCAGTATCCCATTGGAATTTCATTTATCTGATTCGACTGTAAGAAAAGGGCAGGTACCTATCCGACTTATTGATCAGGGATACGCGGAATTCGTCGGTCTTCGTTCAGCCGTAACTGGCAAGAAGATTAGGAAACTGAAACATGCGGAGGCAATAGTCAGCAAGGATTTTGCGAAAACAAATTTCCAGGATAAGAATCCAATCGGAGCGGTACAGACATTTACGCTTTTGAGCTGCATGCCAATACCGATCACTATAGTTGATGTCTATGAATCAGTACCTTTATCGGATCATCCTATGGAAAACAAAGGATTCTATTTCTGCTATGGAAATGGAATGGAAGATTATGAGTATGAGGACAGTTTCTTCGTAACAGGTGTCTATGTAATCCTTAAGGAGGGATACACGAAAAACCAGTTATTGCAAGAAATCAACGATGCAATCAAACCTTTAGATCTGACTGCAAAAATCTCAAAGATATCGGAAGATCCGGAAATAAAAAAGATCATCGTATTAAGGGTACTCTGTTATCTCATAGGTTCACTTATTCTTTTAGCCGCCATTATTGGTTTCCTTCGTATCCAGACCCAGTTGTTCAGGATACGTCGGCATGAACTGGCCCTCAGAATAGTCAACGGTGCCACGCGTATTAAACTTTTCGGGTTGCTTTTCGCAGAAGTGGCAATCACGATATGCTGTGCGGTAGCATTGGCTCTCCTGCTTGGTACCCTTCTGCAGGATTTCCTTGATATGAAACTGAGTTATTTCATGGATAGTTCGGTATTCAAGGTAAGCGACCTATGGGATTGCAGCATTGTTATTGGAGGCTGTCTGATCGTCATATGCAGTCTGACCGCATGGTTGACCCTGCTGGGTGTATGCAAGGAAAACCAAGGGCTGTCGGTAAAGCTTCGGCG
>JAIDTS010000451.1 GCA_029060585.1 Muribaculaceae bacterium | reverse complement strand
GGGAGGATGAAGCCGCCGGATGCAGCGTCGATATGGATGCAGACTTCGTTGCCGGTCTCTGCATTGAACTTGTCGAGTGCTGCGTCAAGCGCCTCTACGTCATCATTAAGGCCTGTCCAGGTTACTCCCTGGATAGGAACGACACAGATCGTGTTCTCGTCGCAGAGCTTGATAGCGGCATCTACGTCGAGAGTAGGATGTTCGGTTGTCAGAGGCACGAGTCGCATTTCTACGTCCCAGAAGTTGCAGAATTTCTCCCATACCACCTGATATCCGGTCGACATCACAAGGTTGGGCTTGTCGTATGGCTTGCCGGCTTTCTTCCGACGGTCTTTCCATCTCTTTAGGGCCGCAAGGGCACCGAGCATACATGCCTCGGAGCTGCCTATGGCAAGTGCGCCTGCCTTCCATTTGTTTGTCTCGGGAGTGTTCCAGAGATTTGCCACGATGTTGATACATTTCTGGCACATGACCGCTACACGCGGATATTCGGTCTCGTCGATGTAGTTGATGTTGATTGCCTCGTTCATCAGTTTGGTGGCGTAGTCATCCATGTAGGTGGTCACGAATGTGGCGAGGTTGAGTCTCGGCTGAGTCTGGGCGAAAGTCTCGTCCTTCACCATCTCGTAGGCTACTTCGGGAGTGGTCGGGCCGTCAGGAATCTTCTCTACTGGTGCCGGTTTCAGCATTGCATTCTGGCCAAAAGCCTCGCTCTTGGCATCGCCGAAGCGATAGGTCGGATCAATCATAGTACTAAATTTTAATAAGTTGATAAATTATGATAAGTCTCCCGTATGCACACGTCGGAGATCAGATCCTGTTAAGAGGCGACCGCCAAGGCATGAATAAAAGAGGTGTGTTCTCTTCGTTTTTTATGCTTGATAAACAAAGCCATTCTAAAATGGTTCGCCGCATAATATTAAAAAACCTGAATCTCAGGAAATACTGAATTATTCTTCTAAAGATTTGTGAATCTCGTTTTTTTATACTAAATTTGCACAAATATAAATAATAATGATAATGCCATAGAATTATGAGAAGATCGCTTATCGTCGCCATCGTATTGGGATTCGGAATGCTCGCTCCTTACGCCACAGCACGCACGACCTACACGTTAGAAGAGCTGGAGTCGATGAAAAAGGCCGGTGTCCTCACCGGAAGTGAACGGTTTGTCATAATAGGCAGCGAGGGGGCGGCGTCGCGCTCCGGTGGGGCGAAGCATACAGCCACTTTGGCTCCCTCTTCATCCTCTTCATGGAATGAGAGGAGTGATTATGATGACCTTATCG
>JAIDTS010000450.1 GCA_029060585.1 Muribaculaceae bacterium | reverse complement strand
CTTGGAGGAGCCAATGCAGCCCTTGTCGGTGCAGCATCTCTTCCTTTGCTTTAAAAATGCCAACATTCGGAGTTCATGTTGCTAACCCGCTAACTCTCATAACCCTCTACCCCATAACCCTTTAACCCTTAAGTTGAGGGAAGCGAAACTTAAATAATAAAATGAAAAAGATAATAGATGTCATCGAGAGCAGGAAAAGTCCGTTTCTATCACTTGAGATTCTTCCTCCTTTGAAGGGCAACAGTATATATAAGGTATTCGATATTATTGACCGACTTAAGAAATTTGATCCGCAGTTTGTCAATATAACCTCTCACCATAGCGAATACATCTACAAACCGCTTCCCAACGGCACCCACCTTCGTGTCAGCGTAGTAAAGCGCCCGGGAACGGTAGCCATCTCCGCAGCTATCCAGAACCGCTACGGACTCATTCCTGTTCCGCACATAATATGTCGCGGATTTACTAAGGAGGAAACAGAATACGCGCTGCTCGACCTGAATTTCCTTGGAGTAAACAATCTTATGTTGCTTCGAGGTGATGATAAACGTGAATTTATTTCAGATTCCGATAAAGACAGTTATCATGAACATGCGACTGACCTTCAGGAGCAAGTGAATCTTTTCAATAAAGGTATCGGTCTGGAGGATATGGCGATCCAGGGAATCGAAACTCCTTTCTCATACGGTATGGCATGCTATCCGGAGAAACATGAGGAGGCTCCAAACATGGACTCTGATATACATTACCTCAAGATGAAAGTGGACAATGGTGCCGACTATCTTATCACCCAGATGTTCTACGATAACGACAAGTTCTTCAGTTTCGTAGATCGATGCAGGGCAGAGGGCATTAATGTGCCGATTATTCCGGGCATCAAGCCTCTCTATAAGCGTCAGCAGCTGACTGTGCTTCCTAAGATTTTCCGAACAGATATTCCCGAAGAACTGGCTTCACGGATTCGCGAATGTGGAAGCGATGCGGAGGCCAAGGAGATAGGTATAGACTGGTGCGTGCGTCAATGTGAAGAGCTGCTTAACAATGGTGTCCCAGGCATTCATTTCTATACTATGGGTATCAGCGACGGGGTAGCGAGGATTGCCGAAAAGATTTTCTAAGCTTAATGGAAATTAAAGAATTTACAGAATTGCTGAGCAGAAGGGTGCTTGTGCTCGATGGTGCCATGGGCACCATGCTCCAGCGTTACTCACTCACTGAAGAAGATTTCAGAGGTGAACGTTTTAAGTCTCATCCGTCACGTCTATCAGGATGCAACGACATCCTTTGCGTTACTCGTCCGGACGTTGTCAAGGAAATCCATAGGGCATATCTCAAGGCCGGTGCTGATATAATAAGCACCGATACCTTTAACGCTAACGCAGTTTCAATGGCGGATTATGCTCTTGAAAAGTTACCGGGGCTCATACGGGAAATAAACCGTGTGGGAGCGTCTCTTGCAAAACAAGTTGCTACGGAAGTCCCTTGTCGCAGCTGGGGAGGACATGCCTTGGTGGCCGGTTCGATAGGTCCAACCAATAAATCAGCTACAATGAGTCCGGATGTTGCCGATCCCGCCGCCCGCAACATTACATATGACCAACTGTATGACGCCTATCTTGATCAGGTCTGTGGTCTGCTGGAAGGGGGAGTGGATATCCTTCTCTTTGAGACTGTCTTTGACACACTCAACCTTAAGGCCGGACTTGCTGCCGCTCACGATGCAATGAAAGAATGTGGACGTGAGGTGCCTGTCATGGTTTCCGCTACTGTTTCTGATAAAAGCGGAAGAACACTTAGCGGGCAGACCCTTTCAGCTTTCGCGACTTCGGTAGATGAATTCTCCTGCGTGGTTACACTGGGCCTAAACTGTAGTTTCGGACCTAAGGACATTATTCCGCATCTAAGGGAACTTGGCAACAATACTTCCTGTTTTATCTCCGTGCACCCCAATGCCGGGCTGCCTGACGCTCTTGGAAAGTACGACGTGGACGCTGACAGATTCATACAGGAACTGACACCTCTTTTTAAGGAGTGTCTTGCCAATATTGTGGGAGGATGTTGTGGTACTTCCCCTGAGCATATCGCAGCATTGAGAAAAGTTGCAGATGCGGCTACGCCACACATGACGCATAAACTTATACCGGCTCTTCGTGTCTCCGGACTGGAGAGGGTAGAGGTGTGTCCGGAAAATAATTTTCTTGTAGTAGGCGAGAGATGCAATGTGGCAGGTTCCAGAAAATTTCTACGTCTTATAAAAGAAAAGAAATATGACGAGGCAATAGCCATTGCTTCAAAGCAGGTTGCCGACGGAGCGATGGTCATTGACATAAATATGGACGATCCCCTTCTTGATGCTGCAGCCGAGATGACTCATTTCCTTCGGCTTTATGCCTCAGAACCGGAAGTGGCGAAAGTGCCCGTCATGGTCGATTCCTCCGACTGGAATGTGGTAGAGGCGGCCCTCAAGAACCTGCAGGGAAAGTCCATCGTAAATTCTATTTCCCTCAAGGAAGGAGAGGAGGCGTTCTTATATAAGGCGCGTAGGATACGTCAGCTTGGAGCGGCCGTTATTGTAATGGCGTTCGATGAAGAAGGACAAGCCGACACTTACGAAAGAAAGATCGACATTTGTGGCCGGGCCTATCGTCTCCTTACAGAGCAATGCGGTTTCAATGGAGATGACATTATATTCGACGTAAATGTTATGGCGGTTGCTACAGGTCTTGATGAACATGCGCGTTATGGAATCGACTTCATAGAGGCCGTAAGGTGGGTCAAGAAAAATCTCCCGGGAGCGAGAACAAGTGGCGGAATCAGTAATCTGTCTTTTGCTTTCCGTGGAAAGAACGCGTTGCGCGAGGCCATGCACTCGGTTTTTTTATATCATGCGATTGAGGCAGGTCTCGATATGGCAATTATGAATCCGGCGTCTTCTGCTACCTACGACGACATTGACCCAGACCTTCGCTCCCTTATAGAAGACGTCGTGCTTGCGCGCAATCCTGGGGCCTCCGAATCTTTGGCGGCTTACGCTATGGACGAGTCTGCGTCTAAGTCTTCCTCAGTTGACTCAGGTTGTCGAGATCTCTCGGTGCCAGTAGCCTTACGAATACAAGATGCTGTGGTGACCGGACGTTCTGAACATCTTAAAGAAGATCTGGAAGAACTTTCGGCTGCCATGAAAGCGGTGGAAATTGTGGAAGGTCCTCTGATGGATGGAATGAAGAGAGTCGGGGCTCTTTTCGGAGAAGGAAAAATGTTTCTTCCTCAGGTCGTCAAGACTGCACGTGTGATGAAGATGGCCGTTGATATTCTTGAACCTAAGCTTTTGTCTGAATCTTCATGCCCTGGAGGTAGCAAAGCCGGCAAGGTGCTGATTGCTACTGTGAAAGGCGACGTGCACGATATTGGCAAGAATATAGTGTCCATAGTGTTGACCTGTAATAATTTCGAGGTTATTGATCTTGGTGTCATGGTTCCCGCCGAGACTATAGTGGAGACTGCCCTTCGTGAGCGGCCGGACATTATTTGCCTTTCAGGACTCATCACTCCGTCGCTTGCTGAAATGACATTGACAGCCCAGGCTCTTGCTAAGGCCGGCCTTGATATTCCTTTGCTTGTAGGAGGAGCTACTACGTCGCCTCTTCATACTGCCCTGAAGATCGCTCCCGTCTACGTTGGTCCTGTTGTTCATATGAAGGATGCGTCGCAGAATCCTATCGTTGCGGCGAGCCTGATCGACTCTACTGAAAGGAATAGGTTTATTTCAGAGCTTAAACATCAACAGTCTGTAATGCGGGAGTCATATTCTTCCGCTGATGTTTCCCAGGTATCTCTTGAGGAAGCGCGTCAAAGTAAGTCTGTAGTCTCCGATTACGTCGCGCCTGCGCCCAGATGCGGTGTAGGAAGACTTATTGTGAGGAATTTCTCAGTCTCCGAACTGGAGCCGTTTATCGATTGGAAGATGCTGCTTCACGCCTGGGGACTACATGCCCGTGGATGTGCATGTGGGTGCGATTCCGTTGTCGAGGCGGAGCGTCTCGAGGCGGATGCTCGTGAACTACTACGCGAGATTGATGAAAGCGGCTCTTTCGATGGTTTCGGACTTCTAAGGATTGTCACAGCTTGTTCGAAAGATGATGATTTGATAGTCGATGACAAGGTGCTTCCGATGCTGCGACAGCAAAAGGCCGGAAGTTCATACCTTTCTGTTGTGGATTTCATCAATCCCGTTGGAGATTATGTGGGAGTGTTCATGGCTGGTGCCGGAAACTATATAGGCTATCTTCGCGATGTTTATGAGAAAGCCGGAGAGGCATATAAGGCGTTGCTGATTCAGTCGCTCGCCGACCGGTTGGCGGAAGCGGCATCGGAATTGCTTCACTATCTCACACGCAAGGATTACTGGGGATACGCGCCTTTTGAAGAATTGGATGTGGAGCGGATTATGCATAGAGAATATCAAGGAATCCGTCCGGCTATGGGATATCCGATGCTTCCGGATCAGCTGCTCAATAAGGAAATAGTTCAGATTCTCGAGCCTGAGAGCGGGAATAGGGTGGTGGTTACTGAAAACGGTGCCATGTCTCCCTCTTCCACTGTAAGCGGACTCTATATCGCGAATCCCGATTCAAGATACTTCTTGAT
>JAIDTS010000045.1 GCA_029060585.1 Muribaculaceae bacterium | reverse complement strand
TCGTAAAGATAGACGGTATGGTCGATGCCTTCGACCCAGAAGTCATTCCAGTCATCGTATGTATACGGAATGCGGGATGTCTTGACAAGCTGGTCGTCTGAATCGTATATGTCGAAAGATAGGAGCTCTCCATTGGCATATATTTCATAGTAAAGCTTATCGACCATCAGTATATTACCGTCTACATCGGTATTCGGTAGCATGAACCAAACGCGGCTTCCCCAGTCATCATCAAAAAACTCCAGGTCATATGGAGCCTCCGGTGCTGCTTCCGGATTGCGGTGCTGGAGCCCTACTGTTACGTCTTCATAGAAATACAGCGGATAGAGCTTGTCCGGAGTGGAGTTGATGATATATCCGTTCTCAGAAGTAAGCATACACGCTTCTGCATCGTAGGCGAAAACAGAACTGTCTGCATAGGTACATGTGCGGTAGGTTTCGCCTTCCTCGTCCGTGGCATCGGAGAACTCGGCCCCACAGAAATAACTGTAATAGTAGATGTCCATATCGGCCCCGAGATACTGGCCTGAGGGGAACGTCACCTTGCCGTCGGCAAGCGCGCCCTTTACCCATGCGTCAGGAAGCGACTGATCGAGACCGTTTACATAGAAGTCATTGCCATCGATAGCTACTTTAACAAACGTATTGACGTATTCATCCTTCATTACCCAGTTCTGAACCTCAAGTCCTTCGGGAAGCGTTAACGGTTGTCCTTTGGCCGGAACCATCTTTATGTCCCGGTCGCCGAATCCCTTCCAGATCCATATATCGTTGCCTTCGAGACTTTCATTGTTGGTGATGACACACACGCCGAGAAGCATCTTCGGATCAGCGGAAGTCAGGCTCCCGTCCTCTCCGACATTTAGCACGTAGCGGCAGTCATCGTTGACTACGAAAGTGCCTACATTGTTCTCGTCGAGCTTCACCTCCATCGGCGCGAGATAGACGGTGAAATACTCGTCGTAATAGTCGTCATATTCCTCATAGATTGCCTGGATTCCTTCCATCACGAGCGTATCGCCCACCTTCTCGAATCTAGTCCAGGTATTCACCGGGTATTCAGAAGCCATATGGCTGAGATACACATATCCGTCCTCTCCGTCTACCCTCTGGACAATGGAACCGAGAACTTCGCTGTGAGTGGCCATGAAAGCCTTGAAGTTAAAACCGTCGCAACTGCGGTCAAGCCAGGAGAGTTCCCCGGCAGGAGCATCTTCAATGATTTCATTGCTCACTTGAGGCGCTCCCATTTTAATCTGGCGCATATAATCAGTGGGCGCTGCCTGCATACAGAATGAGACTGCGGAGACAACTCCTATAGCAGTAAAAATTTTATTCATAATAGTTCTAATTAAATTAAACTGAAATATTATGCAAATTTAATAAAAAATAATCCGACTTACAATTTTCTCGCCCAAAATAGCGCCAATTTATGA
>JAIDTS010000449.1 GCA_029060585.1 Muribaculaceae bacterium | reverse complement strand
GGGTCCCTTTTTTTGTTTCTCGGTGAAGCATCGGTGTCAGTTGACACGCTTGGGGCTGACCTCTATAATCGAACCGTCGTGGTTGAATTTGAGGGGAGATATGCATACCTCGCGGTGGAATCCAGGACCGTTCTCTTTCGCCTTATAGGCGGGATTGATGCGGTGGTAGACGATATACCAACGGTCGGCATAGCCGTCCTTACCCGGCACGCGGAGCACCGAGTTGTGGGCGGTGCCGATCATACCGTTGTGTTTGTTCTGGATGAGGGCTATGGGACGTTCTGACACCTTAATCGGGCCGAGTGGAGAGTCGGACGTGCCATAGGCCACATGGTAGTTGGCAGCCCCCGTATCGTCTACCGACCACATGAAATAGTATTTGCCGTCTTTATAGAATACGTAGGGAGCCTCGCGGTATCTGTAATCTTCCAGCGAGCCTCCTTCTGGAGTCATCACTGTGATGGTCTCCTCTTTGATCGACGTCATGTCAGGTTTTAGTTCGGCTCCCGCCATATATCCATTGCCCCAGTAGAGGTAGGGCTTGCCTGATACGGGGTCAGTGAAGACATCTACGTCTATCTGCTGTCCGTGGCCGACGGGCGACTTTGTGATCATGGGCTCGGGAAGTGCCTTGAATGGCCCGGTCGGGTTATCGGCTATGGCCACTCCGATCTGTTTGGCGTCGCTGCCCTTCGGCTTGGCGCTGAAGTAGAGGAAATATTTGTATTTCCCGTTGATTTTCTTCTCTTCGATGGCCGGGGCCCAGAGATTACCCTCGGCCCAAGGTATAGACTCTGTGGATGCGTCGAGCGCAACGCCTTCGTAGTTCCAGTCGCGAAGGTTGTCGGAGCTATAGCATGTGTAGTAGGTGCCTCCCCAACCAGGGAATCCGTCGGTGGTGGAATATATATAATATTTCCCCGTGTTTTCGCTTAGGAGCACGTCCGGATCAGCATGAAACTCCGGAAGTACTGGATTGGAAATCTTGACTTCTGCACTGGGGAATGCTTTCTCGAGCCTCTGGTATTCGTCTTCGGTTATCTGAATCACTGTGCCGTGGCGCGGATGGAAGTCCATGGTGACTTCGGAGTCGATGTTGCGGAAAGTGTCGAGGTCGGTGGATTCTGTGAACTGGTAGGCGCCGTTCATATATACGTCATACATGAGGATGTATTTGTCGGAATCTATCATCTTGAATGTGCCTGCCCCTTCCACAGCTTTGTCCGTCTGCTGCTTGTAGTCGTCCGATTCTATCCATTTGCCGGATGTCAGTTTGTCGGTGACTGCCTTCTTGATGCCATTACCGTTACCTTCCGTTTTGTAGAAAAGATGATACTTTCCATCTTTATATACGATGTCTCCGTCGATGCAGCTCTTCTTGTTCTTGGGAATGAAGAGAGGCTTCGGCTTTCCAATGAAGTCGGTGAAGTCTTCGTTGGCATACACATAGTAGATTATGTCGGGTCCGTCTCCGTGCTGCATAGAGAAATATACCATATATTTGCCCGCGTCCTTGTCGTAGATAGTCTGCGGGGCCCATACGCGCTTGAGGTCGTCGTGCCCCTTGTAGCGTTTCTGGATGTTGATCACGGATGGTGTCCAGTTCACGAGGTCGGTCGATTTCAAGAGCGTGAGGCCGCGGTTGGAGTCCCAGCCTTTATTGCAAGTCATATCTGTCACCACCATGTAGAACTCCCTTCCGTCTTGACTTCTCACAATGTGAGGGTCTCGAACTCCACCGGTCTCGCTTATCAGTCTTGAGTCGATCACCGGAGCGTTGTCGTTGAGGGCCTTGAAGTTCAGTCCGTCGCGGCTGAGTGCGAAATTGATCGATTCGTCGCGCGGGTCGTTGCCCGTGAAGTATACGAATAGGTAGCCGGCCATGTTGTCGGCCGCTATGGCCGTAGGGCATAGGGCGAGGGATGTCAGAAGTGTCGTGAGAATTCTTTTCTTCATGATTGATATAGGTTATTGTTGATATCTCTGTAATATGGAGGGAGTATCGGAATCCAAAATTACAATAAAAAATTGGATTATTTCGTCTATCACATCAAAAATAGCATTATCTTTGCAGAAAAATCACCCATATAGTCTAAATAATACATATGATACGAATAAGATTTGCGATTTTTTTGGCGGCAATGGCCGTCAGTCAGTCTTCCGCCGCCTATAATTCGGCGCAGGCTATAACATCATGTCTGGAGAAGGCCGGGGGTATATATTATGCCTATGATGTTGACCGAGATTCTGTAGCCTCATTGCCGGATGGGTATACACCGGTCTATATAAGCCACTATGGCAGGCATGGCTCGCGCTGGCCTGTGAATCAGAAGATATATAAGATCGCCGGTGATTTTTTTCAGAATCAGCAGCTGGCTGAGAATCTGACCCCGGAAGGAAAGGAGATGTGGAAAACGGTTACGTTTTGCGCTGGCAATGCGTATGGGCATTTCGGCGAACTTACTGCTAAAGGCTCTGCGCAGCATCGGGCGATAGCCGAAAGGATGCTGGATAGGTATTCATGTTTATTTGCAGATGGTAAGGTGGTGGCCAGAAGTTCCGTGGAGCCTCGGTGTATAATGAGCATGATGGCCTTTTGCGACAGGCTGGAGGAGGCCGTTCCTGGATTGAATATCAGAAAGCACGCGTCGCCGGGCGACATGGATTTCATACATCATAATACGCCGGAGGCAAAGCTGAATACAGGAGATGATGCACCCTGGATGTGGGAATTTTCTGCCTACCGCGATTCGGTGTCACGTTGCGGAAAGACGGCTGCCAAGTTGTTTAAAGAAGTGCCGGAGTGCGACTCGTTGCCGGTTTTCATGCGCAGTCTTTACGATATAGCGATATCCGTGCAGGATATCGACAGTCTGGATGTGTCGATACTTCCGTTTTTTGATGTGGATGAGCTGACTGGACTGTGGAGGGCGGCTAATTATATGCAGTATGTAGCCAATGGCAGGTCCCCTGAGAGCATGTCGTCGGGTCCGGAGAGTGTAAGGCCCTTGCTTATGGAACTTATCAGTCGTGCGGACGAGATGCTTGCTTCGGGGAAGGTTGATGTAGATCTTCGTTTCGGTCACGATACGGATCTTCTACGGCTCGTTTCGCTTCTTGACATCGATGGCAGAGGAGTGGAGCTCGAATGCGCCGATGATGCGGCTGAGAAATGGCGCAACTTTGAGATTTCGCCGATGGGGGCTAACATTCAGTTGGTGTTTTGTCGCAATAAAGATGGTAATGTCGTGGTGATGCCGAGGCTTAATGAGGTTCCGGTGAAGATAAGTGATGTTCCAGAGGTGTACCCCGGATATTATGATTGGGAGATTTTGAAGATTTATCTGAATTCATTGTAAAGCTTTCATGCTCTCTGCCGTAATGCCAGAATGAATTGATTTATCTATTAACTTATATAAATATATTTTAACATTTATTGATTTGCTTGAATAAAAATAAGATACCCCGTTATCCAAAAGAAAAACGAGGAAATTTTTCAAAAAGACTTGCGGGAGGCGGAAAAATGTTGTAATTTTGCATCCGCAATCGGGAAACG